>JASHWN010000212.1 GCA_030044035.1 Xanthobacteraceae bacterium | reverse complement strand
AAACCATGAAACGCAGCACCGATCGTATTCTGACCACCCATGCCGGCAGCCTGCCGCGGCCGCCCGATTTGCTGACGCTGGTCGAGCGCGACGGACCGCAAGCGTTCGATGAACCGGCGGCGGCGACGCGCCTGCGCGCCGCGGTGGCCGAAATCGTGCGCCGCCAGACCGAGCTCGGCATCGACGTGATCGACGACGGCGAATACGGCAAGCCGAGCTTCGTCAGCTACATCAACGAGCGACTGGGTGGCTACGAGGTCGACAGCAAAGCCGGGCCGCGCAACCAATGGGCCACCTCGCGCGAAGGCCGTTCGTTCCCCGAGTTTTACGCCGACACCCACGCCGCCTCGCGTCACACCCACATGATCTGTACCGGGCCGATCACCTACAAGGGTCACGCCCGGCTGCAGCGCGACATCGACAATCTGAAAGCGGCACTCGAAGGAGTCGCGGTCGAAGAAGTCTTCATGCCGGCAATTTCGCCGTCGAACATCGAGGACTGGCAGCGCAACGCCTATTACGACAGCCAGGACGAGTACGTCTTCGCCATCGCCGAGGCGATGCGCGAGGAGTACGAGGCGATCGTCAAGGCCGGCTTTTTGTTGCAGATCGACGATCCGCGGCTTGTCACCTATTACATCATCCATCCCGAGGCGAGCATCGCCGATTGCCGCAAGTGGGCGGAAGTCCGCGTCAACGCCCTCAATCATGCGCTGCGCAACATCGCGCCGGAGAAAATCCGCTTCCACACCTGCTACGGCATCAATATGGGGCCGCGCATCCACGACATGGAGCTCAAGGATATCGTCGACATTATTCTGAAAATCCGCGCCGGCGCATATTCGTTCGAGGCGGCGAATCCGCGCCACGAGCACGAATGGAAGGTGTGGAAGAACGTGAAACTGCCGGACGGCACGATTTTGATCCCGGGCGTGATCTCGCATTCGACGGTTTTGGTCGAGCATCCCGAACTGGTGGCCGAGCGCATCGTACGCTTTGCCGGCGTGGTCGGCCGCGACAACGTGATTGCCGGCTCCGATTGCGGCTTCGCCACCTTTGCCGGATCGAAGGAGGTCCATCCCTCGATCGTCTGGGCCAAATTCAAGGCGCTGTCGGACGGCGCGCGGATTGCGTCGAAGGAATTGTGGGCCCGTTGAACGACTGGTCATTGCGAGGAGCGCAGCGACGATGCAATCCAGAACGGCGACGCCGCACTGGATTGCTTCGCTTCGCTCGCAATGACGCCGGCTATGGCGACCCCGCCGGCAATGCCAGCTCCGCGCGCAGGCCGCCGATCGGCGCCGTGCCGAAGGTGAGCGCGCCGCCATAGAGCGCGGCAAGCTCGACCACGATCGAAAGGCCGAGCCCCGAGCCGGGCTTGCTTTCATCGAGCCGTTGGCCGCGGCGCGCGACCTGCTCGCGCTCCTCGGGCGAGAGGCCGGGTCCGTCGTCGTCCACGATGATGCGCAACTGCGGCTTCTCGCTTTGGCTGGGGGCATCGGGCCTTGTGCTCCTTGGCCCGCGCTCGATGCCGGAATTCTCGTCGGCTCCCACAACCTCGATGGCGACGCGGGACTCCGCCCATTTGCAGCCATTGTCGACCAGGTTGCCGAGCATCTCCTCGAGGTCCTGCTGCTCGCCGCGGAAGAAGGCATGCTCCGGCACGTCGATCGCAATGGCGATGTCGCGGGCGCGATATAGCTTCTCCATGGTGCGGGCGAGCGCCGTAACGACCGGCGGAACATCGGTGAGCGTGCCGACGACGGTCGGCCGCGCGGCAAGCCGGGCGCGCTCCAGCTGGCGCGCGATCTGGTCGCGCATGATGTCGGCCTGCTCGCGAACCTTTTTCGCCAGCGGCTCCTCGCCGCGCGCTGCAGCCTCATTGACGATCACCGACAGCGGCGTCTTGAGCGCGTGCGCCAAGTTGCCGACATGGGTGCGCGCCCGCTCCACGATTTCGCGGTTGGCGTCAATGAGCGCGTTGGTCTCGCGGGCGAGCGGCGCGATCTCGACCGGAAATTGGCCCTCGAGCCGTTCGGCGCGGCCGGAGCGGATCGCGGCGAGCCGTTGCGAAATACGGGTGAGCGGCGCCAGGCCGAAACGCACTTGCAGCGCCGTGGTCAGCAGCAAGGCGAGCGTGAGCGCGCCGAAGGTGAGGCTGATGGCGCGATCGAAGCTGCGGGTTTCCTCGTCGATCTCGGCGGCATCACCGGCGACAGCGATCAAATATCTTCCCTCATCGCCGAGATCGATGGTGCGCTCCACCAGGCGCAACCGTTGATCCTCCGGCCCCTGAGCGTAGCCTTGCCGATACTCGGCGTTGGCCGGATCGGCAGCGAGATGCGGCAGCGACGAATCCCAGAGCGAGCGCGAGGAGCGCACGTCGGGTTTTTTGCCATCGAGCCGGGTCACCTGCCAGTACCAGCCCGACAGCGGCAATTCGAACAGCGGCTCGCCAATCGATTGCGGAAATTTTTCGCCGCCCTCCTCCGGCGAAGCGACGTCGGCAACCAGGGTGCGCAGATAAACGTCGAGGCGGCGATCGAAAGCCCGCTCGACGGCGTGGCGATACAGCGTCGACAGCGCGATGCCGGTCAGGATGAGGATGACCAGCGTCCAACCGGCCGCCCACAGGAACAGCCGCAGCGCCAGCGAATTAGTGCGCATCGGGCGGGGTGAGCAGATAGCCGAGACCGCGCACGGTCTGGATCACGTCGACGCCCAGCTTTTTCCGGATGCGGCCGACGAACACTTCGATGGTATTCGAGTCGCGGTCGAAATCCTGATCGTAGAGATGCTCGACCAGTTCGGTGCGCGACACCACGCGGCCGGCATGATGCATCAGATAGGCGAGCAAGCGGTATTCGTGCGAAGTGAGCTTGACCGGATTGCCGTCGACCGTCACCCGTCCGGTCCGCGTGTCGAGGCGGACGTTGCCGCAGGTGAACTCGCTCTTGGCGTGGCCTGCGGAGCGGCGCAGCAGCGCGCGCACGCGCGCCAGCACTTCTTCCAGATGAAACGGCTTGGCGACGTAATCGTCGGCGCCGGCATCAAAGCCTTGCACCTTGTCGCTCCAGCGGTCGCGCGCGGTGAGGATCAGCACCGGCATGGCGCGCCCGGTGCGGCGCCAGCCTTCGAGCACCGAAATGCCGTCCATCTTGGGCAGACCGATGTCGAGAATGACGGCGTCGTACGGCTCGCTCTCGCCGAGATAATGGCCTTCCTCGCCGTCGAAGGCGCGGTCGACCACATAGCCGGCATCGGTCAGGGCGGTGGCGAGCTGCCGGTTGAGATCGGGATCATCCTCGACGACAAGCAGGCGCAAGGAATCTTGGCTCCGTTTCAGCGTTGGCCGAGCAGCGTGCCCTTGACGGCATCCACGGTCAATCGGGCCACTTTGCCGTCGCGCGCCAGCACGGTGAGCACATAGACGAACCCCTCGCCGCTACGGCAGAGACGGGCGCGCACAACCGTGCCCGGCATCCGCTTTTTGGCGGCGTGGATGGCGGCAGCGAGATGAACGAGCTTTCCGCTCTCGGTCGCAGCGCGCCGTTCTTTTTGATTGAGGCAGGCATACGGCGGGATAACGCCGGACGGCGCCGGACGGGCAGGTTCTTCCCCGCGCGCGGCCGCAAGTGTAAGCACGGCCAGCGCCGCAACGGTCGCTCGGGCAATGCTGGGCATGGTTCCGCCTATCGGATGCGTGCTGAACACTGCCTGAATGGCCGTCCGGGGGCAAGCGCACATGCCGCGGGTGAGGACGGATGATTTCAAAGAGCGACAATGCTTAAAGATAATTGGCTCAAGGACATTTTGAGCAAGAAACGCGCCATCGCGCCACCGCGGCTTGCGTTTTCGCTGGGCTTTTAGCCGCCACCATTGCTCCGGCGGCAGCGATGGTCGGCGGCGCGGAGCCCGCGGCCGACGGCACTCGACGATCTTTGGGGATGATCCTCAGCTCCTACGGCACGGCATGCACGGAAACCGCGATTGCGCGCGATCTTTTGCTCACGGCGGCGCATTGCGTGTAGCCGGGTCGAGCTTCTTCTCGATTGTCCAGTCTATGTCCCGACCCGCGAACATTGTGCGAAGCGGCTATATAGCCACCTTTTGTCAAGTGCTGGCCGCAGCGAGTACAAAGTTAAGCGTGAATTGCCAATACAATAGGTGGCGGCTCCGACACGGGACCGTAGCCCACGAAGAAGGCCTTATTCGCATAGATCACCACATTTGCGCTAGATATTGCCAACTTCACGCTAAAATAGTAAATCGGACATTGTAAGCGCTGGGGGCGTTTGGGATGGCAATAGACCACACAAAGGAACTGAAGGCGACATTCTCTCGACAGAAATGGATTTTTAATCTTTCGCTTTTGCTTTGTGCTTTTTTTGGAGTGCTCTGTATAGGCGGGTCAGTCATATGGAGGCAAAGCGCGCGTGAGAGTCGCGAGTTGCTTATATTCGAACTCGGCCACAGCACATCTGGCGCCGGAGTTCCATCCACTAGGCCTTTCGACGACAAAATGATTAGAGAATTCCTTACCAACTCAACTGAAAACGCCGCGCTCGGCGCAGACATAATGCGAGACTTAGGTATCGCCTTGTTGATTTCCGTCTTCGTGACTTTTTCAATCGAGAGGTACGCTGGCAGTCGTCTTCGTGAGCATATCACATATGATGTGTTGTCGGCAGCCTATGCAAAAGTTGTCCCCGATAAGATCTACACTCAGGTGGCTGACAGCGTTTTTCGATCAGACGTCTACCGGAGGAATTGGGAAGCGCATATCAATTCTGACGCAGAACAACTTTACCGCAGCGAAGGTATTGCAATCATTACAGCGACTTATTCTTATGATTTGGAGAATCTTAATGAACACACGATACGCTTTAGCGTAGTGGCAAGCATCGATCTGGACGTCGCAGCCCCTTCAGAAAATATTCCTAGGTTTGGATCATTTGAAGTCTGCGACGAACGCGGTCATCCACTGGTGGCTCAGCAACATATACAGGATTTGCTCAAAACATCTCCTAGAAGATCTATAGAACGAAGAGGCAATGTGGTGCTGAGACGTGACGGGCAAGTGATGGATCTTACTGCACATGTTAGGATACCAGGTCGACGGAAGATCACCGTGAGATATCAAGTGCAGAGGCCCATCCGCGTTCCGGGAGATTTTGTGCTGACTGCGTTCGTGCCCGCGGACGGCATCAGGATTATCATCAGCGTCTCCGGATTTAAGTTGACTGTGGTTCCGTTACATCCACATCGAGAAGCTTTGCTTCATCCGCAGGCAGACACGTGGACGTTCGATGCTGGCATATTGCCATTTCAAAGCTTTCGGTTAGCATCGGAACTGTGACCTCGTCAGTACGTTCTATTGAGATAGCCAACATTCGAGAGGCCCAATGAAACTTCTTTTGATAGGCGCAACTGGCTCACCATATTTCGAGCATTGTAGGCGCGAGATGCTTGATTTCTTGAGATCGTCAAAGACGGTAGGGTTACTTTCGGCGGCAAATCCTTTCGATGAACAGGCTTACTTTGTTGCTATGAAAGAGCACCTGACTCGGAACGGCCTATCGACTGCTAAAGAGCTAATTCACATTTGCTGGAACTCGAATTGGCGTCCGAGTTTGAATAAAATAGATGCATTAGTGGTCCCCGGTGGAAATACCTTCGTTCTTTTGAAGCGTTTATATCAATCCGGTCTTATCGAGGCATTGCGGTATAAAATCCGAGAGGGATTGCCCTACATTGGATCAAGTGCTGGAGCCAATGTAACTGGACCGAACATCCTGACGACTAATGATTGGAACGTCGCAGGCGTAAGTCACTTTGAGGCATTGGCTTTAGTACCATTCAATATAAATCCGCATTATGTTGAGCGATCGGCATCGGATGCACCCAACAGTGAAACCAGAAGCCAGCGAATCCGTGAGTATCATCAGTTCTGGAACAACCCTGTAGTAGGTATTGAAGAAACTGCCGTTCTCAGCGTCGTTGGTGCAACGGCGCCAATCGTCAGCAAGGGCCGAGTCAAACTGTTCACAAAGGATGGTAGGCAACGTTCGTTTGGGTCTGGCGAAGAACTTGTATGGGATGATTGGACGTCCTCATTCGAAGGTTCTTTTGAAGGTGAAAAGGAGATCGTCCCTTAGTAATCGAGGTCGATACTGGTGCTGCCATAAGCCTTATACAGATCAATCAGGCCACGACTGGGTTAGCCTTTATTCCCATCTCCTCTCGAAACGAAAATTCCGCACAGATCTACTCTTAATCCGTGCCTCGCGTAATTAGATGGCGTCAATCGGCGCGCGGCTTGGTACGACAGTGACATTAGCACGACAGACCTCAAATGGACTCCGGCAGGCACGTGCGGTGGAAGCAGCACTTTTTCTGTTTGCTGCACTGTGTGCCAAGCTCGCGATTGCTCCCGCTGCGGCGATGGTCGGCGGCGCGGAGCCGGCAGCGAATGGCGCGGGCCGCTCGGTAGTGATGATTCTCGGTTCGTACGGCACCGCCTGTACCGCCACCGCCATCGCACGCGCCATGTTGCTGACGGCGGCGCACTGCGTGCAGCCCGGGGCTGAG
>JASHWN010000211.1 GCA_030044035.1 Xanthobacteraceae bacterium | reverse complement strand
GGCGCTCACCGGCGTCAAAATCCTCGACTTCACCCACGTGCAGTCCGGGCCGACCTGCACGCAGCTCCTCGCCTATATGGGCGCCGACTGCATCAAGGTGGAGCGGCCCGGCGTCGGCGACATCACGCGCGGTCAGTTGCGCGACGTCAAAGGCGCCGACAGCCTGTATTTCACCATGCTCAACGGTTCGAAGCGCTCGATCACGATCGACTCGAAGCATCCCAAAGGCAAAGAAATCCTCGAGCGCCTGATCAAGTATTGCGACGTGCTGGTGGAAAATTTCGCTCCCGGCGCGCTCGACCGCATGGGGCTGACCTGGGACTACATCCACAAGACCAATCCGCGCATGATCGTCGCCTCGGTCAAAGGGTTCGGTCCCGGGCCGTACGAGGATTGCAAGGTCTACGAGAACATCGCGCAGTGCGCCGGCGGCTCGGCCTCGACCACCGGCTTCCGCGACGGTCCGCCGCTCGTCACTGGCGCCCAGATCGGCGACAGCGGCACCGGGCTGCATCTCGCGCTCGGCATCGTGTCGGCGCTGTATCAGCGCATGCGCACCGGGCGCGGCCAGCGCGTGCTCGCCGCCATGCAGGACGGCGTGCTCAACCTCGCCCGCGTCAAGCTGCGCGACCAGCAGCGCCTGGCGCACGGTCCGCTCACCGAATACAGCCAGTACGGCGAGGGCATCGCGTTCGGTCAGGCGACGCCGCGCGCCGGCAACGATTCCGGCGGCGGCCAGCCGGGTTGGATTCTCAAGTGCAAGGGCTGGGAGAACGATCCGGACGCTTACATCTATTTCATCACCCAGGCGCCGGTGTGGGCCGCCATCTGCGATCTGATCGGCAAGCCGGAATGGAAGACCGACGCGGATTACGCGACGCCGCCGGCCCGGCTGCCGCGGCTGCGCCACATCTTCGATACCATCGAGCAATGGACCATGACCAAGAGCAAGTTCGAGGTCATGGAGCTTTGCAACAATCACGACATCCCGGTCGGGCCGATCCTGTCGATGAAGGAGATCGCCGAGGAGCCGTCGCTGCGCACCACCGGCACTGTCGTCGAGGTCGATCATCCGGTGCGCGGCAAGTATTTGACGGTCGGCAATCCGATCAAGCTGTCGGATTCGCCGGCCGACGTGCGGCGCTCGCCGCTGCTCGGCGAGCACACCGAGGAAATCCTGCGCGACGTGCTCGGCTATTCGACCAAGGAGCTTGAGGACATCAAGGTCTCCGGCGCCATCACGCCGCCGGAGAAGCCCGCCAAAGCCGAAGCGGCGTAAACGTAAGTAGACCGCTCGTCCCCGCGCAAGCGGGGACCCAGTGCAAAACGAGTGAACTGGATGCCCGCCTTCGCGGGCATGAGCGGATGAGAGGATTGAGCCATGCGTATTGTCGTCCACGGTCAGCAGGCGTTCGGCAAGGCAGTGCTCGAAGCGCTGCTCAAGCGCGGCGAAGAGGTCGTCGCCGTCTATGTCGCGCCCGAGAAGGAAGGCGCCAAGGCCGACCCGTTGAAGGAAGCTGCGCTCGCCGCCAAGCTGCCGGTCTATCAGCCGGCCTCGTACCGCAAGCCCGAAGTGTGGCAGGAATTCCGCGCGCTCAAGCCGGACTTGCAGGTGATGGCGTTCGTGACGCTGTTCGTGCCGGAAGAGTTTTTGAACATCCCGACCCACGGCTCGATCCAGTATCACCCCTCGCTGCTGCCGGCCTATCGCGGCCCGAGCGCGATCAATTGGCCGATCATCAAAGGTGAAACGGAAACCGGACTGTCGATCTTCTGGCCCGACAACGGCCTCGATACCGGCGACGTGCTGTTACAGAAGAGAACCAACATCGGGCCCACCGACACGCTCGGCACGGTTTATTTCGACCGGCTGTTCCCGATGGGCGTCGAAGCCATGTTGGAGGCGCTCGATCTCGTCAAAGCCGGCAAGGCGCCGCGCTTCAAGCAAGACGAAGCGAAAGCGACTTACGAAGGCCGCTGTGGGCCGGATAACGCCCACATCGACTGGGGGCGGCCGTGGCAGGAGATCGACCGGTTGATCCGCGGCTGCAATCCGGCGCCCGGCGCCTGGTCGCGGCTTGGCGACAAGACGCTGAAGATTTTCGACGCCAAGCCGCGCCCTGCCAAGGACCCCAAGGGCATCGCCGGCAAGATGGGCGAGATCGTCGGCATCGAAGGCGACGGCTTTCTGGTCGTGTGCGCCGACGGCCGCTTCAAGGTGACCCGCGTGCAGGCCGACGGCCCGAAAGTGGGCGCCGGCGAATTCGCCACGGCCACCATGCTCACGCTCGGCACGAGACTGCAATGACGCAATGAACGCGCTGTTTCCTACCAACTAAAACCCACTCTCGAACGAGGTTTTCATGAATCCCCCTGCTACTGCCGCCAAAGCTGCCGTGCTCGCCTCGCAGCACACCAATCCAAAATCCGACATCGAAATTTCCCAGGCCGCCAAGAAGCGGCCGATCATCGACATCGCCCGCGAGAAGCTCGGCATCGGGCCCGAAAATCTCGAGCCGTACGGCCATTACAAGGCCAAGCTGTCGATGGACTTCGTCAAGTCGCTGCAGGGCCGGCCGAACGGCAAGCTCATTGTGGTCTCCGCCATCAACCCGACGCCGGCCGGCGAAGGCAAGACCACCACCACGGTCGGCTTGACCGACGCGCTCAATTACATCGGCAAGAAGGCGATGCTGTGCATCCGCGAGCCGTCGCTCGGGCCGTCGTTCGGCATGAAGGGCGGCGCGGCGGGCGGCGGCTACGCGCAGGTCGTGCCGATGGAGGACATCAACCTGCACTTCACCGGCGATTTCCACGCCGTCACCTCGGCCAACAATCTGCTCGCCGCACTGCTCGACAATCACATCTACTGGGGCAACGCGCTCGGCATCGATGCGCGCCGCATCGCCTGGCGCCGCGTGCTCGACATGAACGACCGCGCGCTGCGCGCGATCGTCAACTCGCTCGGCGGCGTTGCCAACGGCTTTCCGCGCGAGGACGGCTTCGACATCACGGTGGCGTCGGAAGTGATGGCGATCTTCTGCCTCGCCCGCGACCTCGACGATCTGAAGAAGCGGCTTGGCAACATCGTCGTCGGCTATACCCGCGACCGCAAGCCGGTGCGCGCGTCCGAGCTCAAGGCGCACGGCGCCATGACGGTGCTGCTGAAAGACGCGCTGGCGCCGAATCTGGTGCAGACCATGGAAGGCACGCCGGCCTTCATCCACGGCGGTCCGTTCGCCAACATCGCCCACGGCTGCAATTCGGTGCTGGCCACCACCACGGCGCTCAAGCTTGCCGATTACGTGGTGACGGAGGCGGGCTTCGGCGCCGACCTCGGCGCCGAGAAGTTCATGGACATCAAGTGCCGCAAGACCGGCATTGCGCCGGATTGCGTCGTGCTGGTGGCGACGATCCGGGCGCTCAAGATGCACGGCGGCGTCAAGAAGGAAGACCTCAAGGCCGAAAACCTCAAGGCGCTCGAAGCCGGCATGGCCAATCTGGCCCGCCACGTGGAGAACATGCAGAAATTCGGCATCGTGCCGGTGGTTTCGCTCAACCGGTTCTCCAACGACAGCGAAGCCGAGATCAGGCTGGTGGAGGACAAGTGCAAGGCGCTCGGCGTCGAAGCCTTCATGGCCGATCATTGGGCCGAGGGCGGCAAGGGTGCGGCGAACGTGGCTCGCGCCGTCGTCAAGATCGCCGAAAGCGGCAAGAGCAGGCTCAAATATCTTTATCCCGACGACATGCCGCTGGTGGAGAAAATCCGCACCATCTGCCGGGAAATCTATCGCGCCAAGGACGTTGCCATCGAGAAGCCGGTGCGCGATCTGCTCGCCTCGTTCGAGGCGATGGGCTACGGCCGTTTCCCGATCTGCATGGCGAAGACGCAGTACAGCTTCACCACCAACCCCGACCTGAAGGGTGCGCCGACCGATCACATCATCCCGGTCCGCGAGGTGCGGCTCTCGGCCGGCGCCGAATTCGTCGTGGTGATCTGCGGCGAGTTGTTGACGATGCCGGGCCTGCCGCGCGTGCCGGCCGCCGATTCGATCGACATCGGCACGGATGGCCGCATCGTCGGATTGTTCTAACGTCGGAGGGTGGGTTAGCCGCGCAAGCGGCGTAACCCACCCTCCAAACCAACAAGAGAGGACAAGCAATGCTGAAATTCTACTACAGCGGTGCGCCGAACCCGACCAAGATCGCGCTGTTCCTGGAAGAAGCCGGCCTGCCGTACGAGCCGATCCCGGTCGACACCCGCAAGGGCGATCAGCACAAGCCGGATTTCTTGGCAATCAATCCAAACGCCAAGGTGCCGGCAATCGTCGATGGCGATGTGGTCGTGTTCGATTCGAGCGCGATCCTGCTTTATCTCGCCGAAAAAACCGGAAAGTTCCTGCCGGCCAAGACCGACAAGGCGCGCGGCGAGCTGTTGTCGTGGATGTTCTTCGTGTCGTCGGGCGTCGGACCGTATTTCGGCCAGTCGGTGCACTTCCGCAATTACGCGCCGGAAAAGCTGCCCTATGCGATCAACCGTTACGCGTTCGAGGCGCGCCGCCACGCCGGCATACTCGATGCGCGGCTTGGCAAGCAGAAGTACATGCTGGGCGATGCCTACACCATCGTCGACATGAACGTGTGGGGCTGGGCGCGGCTCCTGCCGAACGTGCTCGGCGAAGGCGCCTGGGACAAATTCAAGAACCTGAAGCGCCT
>JASHWN010000210.1 GCA_030044035.1 Xanthobacteraceae bacterium | reverse complement strand
GGCGGCCGGCCCAGACGCGCGAAGCAATCGCGGAGGCAAACTGGCTGCCGGCAACGAGCCCCACCACGAATGTGCCGAAGCCAAGCCCATGATTCACGTGCAGCGGCAAAACCGGCAGCGCCATGCCGATAACAAGAAACGCGACGAACACGGCCGTCATGATCGGCGTCAGGGCTGTGGTTGAGCCGCTTTGGTGATTTGCCAAATGATCCATGATTGCCGAACTCCAAATTTCTGCGCGCAGCTGCGGCGAACGAATTATGTGTATGCGTGCACGGTCCCGGCGATTAGCTCATCAAATCGGCATGCGCTTATGAGCGCAGCTCATGGATCACGCTTGATGTGCTGCGCAGGGTCCGTCATCCTGCTGGCGCCGAGCACCGCACGGTGACCGGTCAAAGTGCCATGGAGCTGAACAGCACATGACGACGAAACCAATGGGCGGCGGCCAGATCGGCCGCTCCGTGCCGCGCCTCGAAGCCCGCGACAAAGTCACCGGGCGCGCCGAGTATACGCACCTGATGCGGCTGCCGGGCATGCTGCACGGCAAGGTGTTCCGCTCGACCGTGCCGCACGGCCGCATCAAATCGATCGACACCGGCGCGGCGAAAAAAATGCCCGGCGTGTTCCGCGTCATCACCGCCGAGGACGTCGTCAAGGTCATTCCGAATCCCTATTACGGCCCGGCGTTCCACGATCAACCGATCCTGGCGATCGACAAGGTGCGCTTCGTCGGCGAGCCGGTGGCGGTGGTGCTGGCGGCGGATCCGCACGTCGCCGAAGCCGCCGCGCAAGCGATCGTCGCCGAGTACGAGGAGATCGAGCCGGTCTACGACGAGGTCGAGGCGATGACCGCCAAGACCTACGTGCACGAGGAGCTCAAGCCGGCCGGCACGTTCGCCGACCTCAAGCACCTGAAGGGCCAGAAAGACACCAACCTCGCGCTCAATGCCAAACTGCGGCGCGGCGACGTCGACAAGGCTTTCGCCGGCGCGGCGCACGTGTTCGAGCACGAATTCCGCACCCAAAAATGCCTGCACGTGCCGTTCGAGCCGTTCGCCTCGATCGCCGACGCCCCCTCCCTTCCCTCCCCCGCAAGCGGGGGAGGGAAGGGTGGGGGCAGCATCACGATCTATACCGGCGCGCAGGGACCGTCGTTCGTGCGCTCCGAGATCGCGCGGTTGCTCGGCTGGCCTGAGAACCGGGTGCGCATCAAGGTGCCGTATCTCGGCGGCGGTTATGGCGGCAAGCTCTACATCAAGCTCGAAGCGTTGGTGACGGCGTGCGCGCTGATCGCGCGGCGGCCGGTGAAAATCGCGCTCACCATGGAGGAGCAATTTTATCAGATCACCAAGCACCCGGCCACGGTGCGCATCAAGACCGGCGTCGACAAGAACGGCCGCATCACCGCGCGCAAATGCGAAGTGTTCTGGAACGGCGGCGCCTATGCCGACATCGGCCCGCGCGTCACCCACAAATCCGGCTTCGTCGCCGGCGGGCCTTACGACATCGACAATGTCTGGATCGATTCCTACGCGATGTACACCAACATGACGCCGGCCGGCGCGCTGCGCGGCTTCGGCATGCCGCAGCTCACCTTCGCGTACGAGAGCGACACCGACATGATCGCGCGTGCGCTCAAAATCGATGCGGTCGAATTTCGCCGCAACAACGTGCTGCGCGACGGCCGGCCGCAGGCGACCGGCACGATCCTGAAAGACGCACCGCTCGAAGCCATCCTGGAGCACGTCGCCGACCGGCTGCGCTGGAAGGAGCCGTTCGATCATGGCAGCGGCACGCTCAGGCGCGGCCGCGGCCTCGCCATCGCGCTCAAAGCCTGCGTGTCGCCGACCACCTCGGTCGCCATCATCAATATCGGCGCCGACGGCAGCCCGACGCTTTACATCTCCACCGTCGACATGGGGCAAGGCTCCGACACCGGCTTGGCGCAGATCGTCGGCGAGGTGCTCAACATCCCGGCCGAGCAGGTCAAGGTGGTGGCGCGCGACACCGACGTGACGCCCTACGACATGGGCACGCTCGGCTCGCGCTCGCTGTTCCACATGGGTCACGCGGTGCGGCTCGCCGCCGAAGATGCGCGCAACAAGATCGAGGCGCTGCGCCGCGAAGTCGGCGAGCCGGAAGGCAGCAACACGCCGATCGCCGGCCTGTTCATCAAGAAATACGGCATGAAAGCCGGCAACATCGTCGGCACCGGCAGCTATCGGCCCGAGCACGTCGAGCCCGATCACGATACCGGCCTGTCGCCGCAGATCACGCCGTTCTGGATGGTGGCCGGCGCCGGCGCCGAGATCGAGATCGACACCGAGACCGGGCGCCTGCGCGTGCTCAAGATGATCAATGCGGTGGACTGCGGCACCAAGGTCAATCCGCGCATCGTCGAGACGCAGATTTCCGGCGCCGCGCTGATGCAGCTCGGCTTCACCTTGTCGGAAAAGATGAATCTCGACGGCGGCCAGGTCACCAACGCCTCGCTCGCCGACTACAAGATCACCGGCATCGGCGATTTGCCGGCGGTGATGATCAACGAAGCGATCGACGCCTACCAGCACAACGCGCCGTTCGGCGCCAAGGGCGTCGGCGAGTCTTCGACCTTGGCGCTGTCGCCGGCGATCGCCAACGCCATCGACGACGCCGTCGGCATACGGCTTACCGAGCTGCCGCTCACCGCCGAGGCGGTGTTCCGCGCGCTACGCGAACGCGACGGCCGGCCGCTCGAGGCAGCGTAAGAGGCCCGCCGGCAAGGGAGCAGCGCCCTCCACATCGTCATTGCCGGCTTGACCCGGCAATCCATGCGGACAAGCGGCTTTTCTGAAATTCGTCGCAGGACATTCCGAGCGACGTTTCAGCATGGACCACCGGGTCAAGTCCGATGGTGACGAGGGATGCGTACGGCAGCGACTCGAGCCGTGGGCCCGCGGACATGGCTTGCTTGTTTGGAATTTGTCTTCTTTTTGATTTTTTAATCCGATTTTTCCCCGCTTCGTCAGTGGATCGCTGCAACTGCGTTTGGACTGCGTTTGGTCTGACGAGGGCGTTCA
>JASHWN010000209.1 GCA_030044035.1 Xanthobacteraceae bacterium | reverse complement strand
AACAGCAGAGCGATGCCGAGCGGCGCGCTCAGGCGCTTGCCCCAAGCGACGTTCTTCTCGATCGCCATGATGGCGCCAATCGCCAGCATCCAGCCGACGCTGCCGGTGCCGACGACAAACATCAACAACATGATCGCCCAGCAGCAACCGACACAAAACAAGCCGTGATGCACGCCGAGCAGGAAAGACTGCCGGCGCTCGGCGCGGCCGGACCAATGCTCATTGACGAAGCTGAACGGCGTCCGGCACTTGTCGAGGCAGCGATATTTCAGCGCGCTGAACTGAAACAGGCCGGCGATCGTCAGCACCGCCACGCCGACCATCCAGCCGTTGGCGCTCAGTACGGCATTGCCGGCGACGATCGCATGCAGCCCCATGTCGGCGGCGTGGGCGACGAGCCCGAACAGCGTCCAGATCGACAGGTAACCGACGATCAGCAATGCCAGGAGCAACCCACGATCGGGCTTGCTCGAGGTCATGCGGGCAAAGATGGCGAGCAGCGGCAACGTGGTCGGCAGCATCATTGCCACGGTCATCAGCACCCAGCCGCCGACATAGAGCAGTGCCGGCAGGACGAGCGAGCCGGCCGGCAGGGCGTGGCAGATCGCGGCCGCCAAGCCGAACTGCAGCCATTCGCCGTGGTCGAGGTAGCGGCCATAGGGGCTTTGCTCCCAGACCGCGAGCGTGAGCCAGGCAAGCGCGATCAGGCCGCCGATCACCGGCAGCCATGCATCGCGCCGCTCGAATGCATCGAGCTTCAAGCCGTCCTCGCGTAAGCCGCGCGAGTCCTAAGCGTCGAACACGAACGTGCTTTGCAGCGCGTTGTGACCCTTCAGATCGACGTCGATGCCGAGCGCCGGCTGCTTCGAGACGTAGTGCGGCGATTTGCCGACGAACACCGGTGCGCCGGGCACGGTCGAGAAGATCGTATCGGTCAGCGTCGTGTTGATGCCGGTCGCGCCCTGATAAGGCTCGAGCTCGGCATATTGATTGTCGCCGATCTTGATGGTGCCGCGGCCCTGATCGACGTTGAAGCTGATCGGCACGCGCTCGACCGCCACCACCTCGCCGACCAGCTTGGCGATGTCGGCAATCGGGCCGCCCGCCTGGCCGGTATAGACTTTGAGCAGCGCCTCCATCTGCCGGTCCGACGTCTTGTCGTCCAGATAGACGGCAATGCGCCAATTGCCCTTGAGGATGTTTCCCGGCAGATGGGCGACGATTGCGATGGTGCGGTCGGTGACGTCGATGCCATCGATGACGCCCTTATCGAAGTGATAGGCGACGATGGTATCGCAGGTGCCGTTGTCGGGATCCTCGCCGATCCAGCACGGGCACAGCACGCGACAGTCGCAGACTTCCAGTAAGCGGCCTTCCAGGTGATACGCCATGTTTCGCCCCCATGGTCGGACCATACTACACGGTAAGCATAGCACTGCGGCGGCAGGCCCGCCAGGGAGCGCTGGACGCTTGGCGGTTCACTGCGATCCGGCCAGGCCGGCGTGCTCCACCACTTTGCCCCAGCGCACGATTTCCGATTTTACGAAGGCGCGCAGCGCCGGCACCGGGGGCGTATCGATCGGGATGACGCCGAGTTTCACCAGTGTTTGCCGCGTGTCCGCCGCCGCGACAATGGCCTTGAGGGCGGCGTGCAGCGTGTCCACTGCCGCGGCCGGCGTCGCCGCCGGAGCGACCACCATGAGCCACGCCACGGCGTCGAAGCCGGGCACGCCGTTCTCGGCGATCGGCGGCACATCCGGCAGAATGGCGACGCGCGTCGTCGATGACACGCCGAGCGGGCGCACCTTGCCGGCCGCGATCAGCGGCGCCGCCGGCGCCACGTCGGACATCAGCACCGGCACGCGGCCGGAGACGACGTCGACGATGGCCTCGGCCGTGCCCTTGTAGGGGATGTGGGTCATCTTGGTGCCGGTCATCGTCTGCAACAATTCCATGTAGAGATGCGGCGGACCGCCGACGCCGCTCGAGCCGAACAACAAGTGTCCCGGCTGTTTCCTGGCGAGCGCGACCAGATCGCCGGCGGTGCGCGCTTCCAGCGACGGATTGACGATGAGGACGAACGGCACGCTCGCCACCAGCGCGATCGGCACGAAATCGGCCGCCGGGTCGTAGGGCAGCGTCTTGTGCAGCGTCACCTGGATGGCGAGCTGCGTGCTGCTGCCGACCAACAGCGTGTAGCCGTCCGCCGGCGCCTTGGCGACGGCGTTGGCGGCAATCACGCCGCCGGCGCCGAGCCGATTTTCGACGAAGAAGGATTGCCCGGTTCGCTCCGACAGCTTCCGCGCCAACAGCCGTGCGACCAGATCGAGGCCGCCGCCCGCCGCATAAGGAACGACGACGCTGACCGGACGCGTCGGGTAATTCGCCGCACCTTGCGCGCGGGCGCTTCGCGCCGCCAGCAGCGACAGCCCGGCCAACGTCTGGCGCCGCGTCAAAGCAGAACTTGATGGCTGGTGCGGCATTACCGGCGGAGCGCTGCGATTGCGATCGATCAGTGCGAGGCCGGTGCCGGCGCCGCGGGCGCCGACGTTTGGCTGACGATTTCGGGCGGCGCGCGCAGCGCCTTGAGCGGATTGACCAGCCCGGCGCCGAACTGCGGGTTGATGCCTTCAGCGCCAAGATGCTTGGCGGTGTCCACCAGAATGGCGCGAATGTCCTCCGGCGTGCGCGACGGCTCCTCCGCCAGCAACAAGGCGGCGACGCCGCTGACATGGGCGGTCGCCACCGAGGTGCCGGTGGTGAGCTCGACGCCGCCCTCGGGCGCCGGCACGAGAACGTTTACGCCCGGCGCCGCGACCGCCACATAGGAGCCCTGGTTGGCGCCGCTGAACAAGCGGTCGTGCTCGTCGGTCGCGGTGACGGCGATGACGTTAGGGTCGGCGCCTGGATAAAGCGGCGGCGATTGGGCGCCGGCATTGCCGGCCGCCGCCACGACCAGGATGCCTTTCTCGCGGGCGACCTGCAGCTCCTGGGCCAGCGCCGGATCCTGCGGTCCGGCAAAGCTCATGTTGATGATCTTGGCGCCGTGCTCGATCGCGTAATCGAGGCCGCGGATGATGTTGGCCGAGGTTGCCTGCGGCGTTGCGCTGCCGCTGCCGCCGAAGGCGCAGATCGCCATGATCTTGGCGCCGGGCGCGACGCCCACGAGCCCGGCATCAGAGGCGATAGCGCCGGCCATGCCGGTGCCATGGGGGTCGGGCGGCGCGCTGGCGCCGCAGCCGGCGTCGTAAGTGTCGACGATGCGGCCGGCGAAATCCGGTTGTTTGGTGTCGACGCGCGAGTCGATCAGGGCGATGACGACGTCGTCGCCTCTGGTGATGCGGTGCGCGGCGTTGAGGTGCAGCTTGGCCACGACATATTGCGTCGGATCGCCGGCATCCGCGGCGGCGCCGTCGTCGTCTGCGCCACGGCGTGCGCTGGCAAGCTGGGTCAGCCCGTAGGTGTAGTTCGGCTGCGCCGAGGCATTGAGTCCGGCGCCGTCGATCTGGCGGATCACGTCGGCGACCGGCTGTCCGTTATTGATGCGGAACGTATAGACGGTGCGGCGCAGCGCGCCGATGGTTTGCTGCGCCGCGATGGTCAGGCCGAAGCGCCGCGCGATCGCGGCGATGTCTTGCGGCGTCCGGTCGCCGCCGAATTGCAGCACGAGTTCGCTTGAACGGAAGCGTGTTTCGCCGATCGGCGGCAGGCCCGAGCCGGGCGGCAGCGGCATGACGCGCATGTCGATCAGCCGCGTGCCCGGCGGCGCGCCGTTGCCGCCCCTGCCGCGGTTGGCGAGACTGCCGAAGCGGGCATTGCCGTTGCCGGCAAACGGGCCAAACCGCGCCTGGCCGGCCGAGAACGCGGAGAACGGACGCCCCATGTTCGGCGTGCGCGCCATCCCGCTTCGCAGCCCCGGCGGCATCGCGGCCTGATTTGGTCGCGCACCGAACGCGCCGCCGTTCGGGCCGCGCGACAGGGCGGCAGCCGGGTTGCGCAGCTGCGGGCCGGGCGGCGGCCGGCCGTTCGCCACGCCGCTGCCGGGCGGCTGATTGTTTCCCGGCCCCAGGCGACGGCCGAAATTCTGTTGCGGGCCTAGAGGCCTCGGCATGCCGGGCGCACGCGGGGCGGCACGTTGATGCTGCTGCACCACGCGTTTGGCCGGCGCCTTGTTTTTCGATTCAGCGGAGGCGCTGGTGCAAACAACAACGCCTATGCCGACGAGACCGACGACGAGCAGTCCGCACCTGCTCCACAATGGGGTTGGCATCGCTTTCCCAGGCTCTCAAGCGGCTTACAAGTCCCCACCTATGCTAGCATTCAGAATGCGGCCAAATCTAGATTTTGGCTCATGTGCTGACGGAATAAACAAACAAAATTCGAGCCGTTTCGTCCCGGGAAGTGATTGGCTTCTGCAGACCGGCACGCCGGTCGCGTGCGGCCGCGTTGGCGTACCACAATCCGGGAAGCTCGGCGGCAAGTGACGCGCTCTGATCTTCCTCCTTTGGTCGGAAATTCATGATATCGTTTGCAGAATAATCCCGGAGCTGCCCGATGCCGCAGTCGAGCCCCGGCCCTCCAGGCCGATCTGATAGTGGCACGATCGTCGCGTTGCTGCTGCCGAGCCTGATCGACGGCGCGGCGCACGACGAGGGCTTGCGCAAGACTTTGGCCGCGGCGCCCGGCGCGGTGCGCCTCCTCGTCTGCATTGCGGAAGGTCCGGCCGAGCCGCTGCTGAGCATGCTGGCCGGCCTGAAGGCCGACATGCAAATCCTGCTCGGCCCTAACGCCGGCAATCCGCAAACCGGCGCGTTCGTCGTGCGGGCGCCGCCCGGAATGGCGAAGGATCATTTGCTCGAATTTGCCTTTGCGCTTTGCGACGTGGTGTTGGTTGGTAAAGGACATGAGAGCAAGCCATTGGCTCGGCACGCGAGTCGGAAACTGGGAAAGGCGCTGATAACGATCGGCTCGGCCCTGCATCCCTCGTCGCTCGTCGTCGTAGACACGACCAAAAACCTCGATCCGGACATGCACGCGTGGGGACGTCGGATTTTCGGGCGCGTCGAACAATTCGCGCTGGAGTGCCTTGCGCTGTTCGGCTGGGGCGACGAAAAGAGCAGAAAAAGCCGATTGTGGCGCTGCTTTCGGCCTAGATGGGGACCGGGACCGTATTTTGCTCCGAAAGGCTGGGAAAGCCTCTGTCCGGACAAGGCCGCCGTCGACGAGTCAGCGCCGCTGGTGCGGTGCTTCGAGACCATGGACCGCAGCGCCTCCTATGGGGCCTATATTCATCGCGATATCACCTGGGCCGCGCATTTTGGCGTAGCCTCCGCGGTTTTGTTCGCGGTCGTCGGTTACATTTACGGCTATTCCAGCTTTGCCGCGCGAGGCGCTGGCGGCGAAGCGTCCGGCTGGCTGGGGCTAGTGTTCAGCGGGCTCGAGCTTTTGCTTTTGCTGCTCGTCACCGTCTGGATCGTGGGAGCCCGGCTGACCAGTCTGCAGGACCGTTGGACGGCGTGTCGCCTCGGCGCCGAACAATTGCGGATCGCCCGAATGTCCTTGCCGTTGCTGGTCTTGCCTCCCGCACTGGCGACGACCGATGCTAAAGAGGGCAACGACAGAGATGGTGAAACCAGCAATTTCGAGCTTTCAGCGCTTAATCAGGTGAAGCGGGCGGTTCGGCAGCAGGGTCTGCCGCGTGTCGACTACAGCACCCTAACGCCCGGCGAAGCCGCAAGCTGGTTGCGTCTTATCGTCGTCGATCAGATGGACTATCACGAGCGAAACCATCAAACACTCGAAAGGGCTGAAAAGAGTCTTAGGCATATCACTGAGCTTATTTTTGTCTTGTCCATGGCGGCAGTAGCGGCGGTGTTGCTCGGACTGCATGACCACGACCCTCGGTTTCTGATGGTCACTGCGGCGGGGCCGGCCTTTGCGGCGGCACTGCACGGCGCCGGCATGCGGCTTGGCATCGTGCATCGCGCTGCATTGAGTCGGGATATGAGTAAGCGGTTGAAGAAAATAGCCGATGCCCTCGAACAACTCGTCATGGGTGCGGCGTCGTCGCCACGGGCATTGCGGGAGGTCCGCGAGCTGGCCGATGGCGCCGCCGAAGACATGGGCGCGGAAAACTCGTCCTGGCATCATCTGGTGCGGCGCTACAAGGACGAATTGCCTTGACTGAAACCTTTTTCGACCTTGACAAAAATCCACGTGCGCTGCGGGTCTGCAAGAAGCCGGTCGCCGTCGAAGTCGAGTTTGCCGCCGCCGACGGCGTCTGCAAAACCCTGGAAGGCGAGGTGCAGTATAATGCCGGCGACGCGCTGCTCACCGGGAGTCATGGCGAGCATTGGCCGGTCAGGCGCGATTTGTTTGGTTCGACCTATGAGCCGATTCCGCCGACGCGTGTCGGACAAAACGGCCGCTATCGCAAGCTGCCCGCCGTCGCGCATGCGCTGCGGCTGACCGAATTCTTCGACATACCGGCGAGCTGGCAACGCGAGACGCTGCATGGCCGGCCCGGCGATTGGTTGCTCCGCTACGCCGACGGCTCATTCGGCATCGTGCAGGATGAGATCTTTCGCGAAACCTATGCGCCCGCCGGAGACGAAACGCGCTGGCCGCCCGCTTGAGTATTACTTCGCCGCGACACCGTCCGCCAGCATGCCGGCGACGGTCGTGATCTCATTGCGCGCGTATTGCGGCAGGCCGGCGCTGATCGAGGCGCCGGAATTGAAGGATGAGCGGCCCATCAGCACCTCGGCCGGCACCAGGTTGCGCAGCACCGGGGTCTTTTCGAAGTCTTTCTTCTTGTCGAACACGCTGGCGTCGATCGCGAGCGTCATGAACGCAGTGACGACCGTCTTGCCGGGATCGTTCGGATCGCTCTGAAACACGGCGAGGAATTTGCCGAATTTCATGATCTGGTTGACATAGAAAATGTCCTGCTCGAGCAGGCCGGCGACCGGCGTGTCGAGGCCGGTCAATTGCCGCAGGCCGGCGTCGTCGATCTCGCCGGGAGCGAGCGCGGAGAACTCGCTCTGGAAGTCGATGTGGTCGGAAATCTTCTTGGCGCTCTCGCGCAGCTTGTTGACCAGCATGATGCCGAGCGGGATCTTGCCCTCGAGCTTGTAGGTCGACCGGATGCAGATCGACGCGGTCCGCCCGGTGCACCATTTGCGGTCCGGATTCTGATTGCCGGTGCCGGCCTCGTCGGTGAACGGCGCCACGTCGGCCGCGTTGATCGCCTTGTGCTTGATTGCCGGATCGATGCGCTGCAAAAATCCGATCGTCACGTCATCGGGCAGATCGAGGCTTGCCGGGGCGCGGTCGAGTGCAAAGCGGGCCTGCGCCACGTACATGTAGAGCTTTTGCAGCGCGGGCTTCGGTGCGCCGCCGTCGGTGTTGTTTGATTCAGTTTTGCCGGCATCGCTGTTGCCGCCCTCCGCCTTGATGACGGTCGGCTCGGCATAGGACGGAAACAGCGCCAGAAATTTTTTCTCGGTGGGATGTTTGACCGCCCAGTCGGCAAACGGCACCAGGTCGAGATCGGCGGCCGCGGCAACGTCCGGCTTGTCGCTGAAGGCGATGGTCGACGGCTTGAGCTGCGCCACGGCGACGCTGCGCGCCGAGGCGACGTCCTCGATGCGGAACGGCGCAGCGCCGGCGGCAGAGCTGGCGCCGAGCAGCACAGATAGGACGACAACGTGTCTGATCATCATTGGTAGGCGGGGTTTTCGCTCCACGGCGCATAGAAGCCGCGCGCCGAGGGCGGTGCAGCCTGCTGCGGCTGTTGTGGCTGCTGCGGCTGGGCTTGATAGAACGGATTGCCCCAATTGCCAAATATGCCGCGCCCGAACGGCTGCGGCGGGGCGACCTGCCAGCGGCCGTTCGGATAATAGGACCGCCCCTGGCCGCCATAGCCGTACGAATAACCGTACTCGCCGTTCGGCCCTTCGCCGGTATCCTGGCTCCGCAGGTCGGCCTCTTCGCGCGACAGCATATGGTACTGCGTGTCGGCGATGCGGCCGTCGGGGCCGATCCGGAAATGCTCGACGAATGCGCCGCGGCCGCCGCCGCGCTCCGGCGTGCCGCTGTAATAATCGATCGGCAAATCGACCAATTGCCGCTGCGCCTCGGCCGAGGGGCCGGCGAGCGGCGCCTTGGGCGCGACGTCGTCGGCCCACACGTCGTCGATGATTGGCTGGAAGATCGGCAGCGAAACCCGGGCGCCGTCCACCCCGCCAAGCGAGCGCCTTTTGCCGTTGCCGTTGTCGTAACCGACCCACACCGCAATCGTCACGTCGTTGGTGAAGCCGACGAACCAGCCGTCGATCGAATCCTCGGTGGTCCCGGTCTTGCCGGCGACGTAGGGCGACAGCGATGCGATCGCGCGGGCGGTGCCGCGCGCGAGCACGCCCTGCAGCATGGTCTTGAGCTGGTAGAAGCTGGCGCGGTCGGCGGCGGCGATCATCGCAAACAGCGGCACCTTCGGATATTC
>JASHWN010000208.1 GCA_030044035.1 Xanthobacteraceae bacterium | reverse complement strand
ATGGCTGCCAAAGACGTACGATTTTCCACCGACGCCCGCGACCGCATGCTGCACGGCGTCGAGGTGCTCGCCAATGCCGTGAAGGTGACGCTCGGCCCCAAGGGCCGCAACGTCGTGCTCGACAAGAGCTTCGGCGCCCCGCGCATCACCAAGGACGGCGTCACCGTCGCCAAGGAGATCGAGCTCGAAGACAAGTTCGAGAACATGGGCGCGCAGATGGTGCGCGAAGTGGCGCAAAAGACCAATGACCAGGCCGGCGACGGCACCACCACCGCAACGGTGCTGGCCTACGCCATCGTCAAGGAAGGCGCCAAGGCGGTCGCCGCCGGCATGAACCCGATGGATCTGAAGCGCGGCATCGACCTCGCGGTCAAAGCCGTGGTCGCGGATATCGAGAAGCGCGCCAAGAAGGTCGGCTCGTCTTCGGAGGTCGCCCAGGTCGGCACCATTTCGTCGAACGGCGACAAGGAAGTCGGCAAGATGATCGCCAACGCCATGCAGAAGGTCGGCAACGAAGGCGTCATCACCGTCGAAGAGGCCAAGGCGCTCGAGACCGACGTCGAGATCGTCGAGGGCATGCAGTTCGACCGCGGCTATCTCTCGCCGTACTTCATCACCAACGCCGAGAAGATGACCGCCGAGCTCGAGGACGCCTACGTGCTGCTGCACGAGAAGAAGCTGTCGCAGCTGCAAGCCATGCTGCCGGTGCTCGAGGCCGTGGTGCAGTCGGGCAAGCCGCTGCTCATCGTCGCCGAGGATATCGAGGGCGAGGCGCTGGCCACGCTCGTGGTCAACAAGCTGCGCGGCGGTCTGAAAGTCGCTGCCGTGAAGGCGCCGGGCTTCGGCGATCGCCGCAAGGCGATGCTCGAGGACATCGCCGTCCTCACCGGCGGCCAGCTGATCGCCGAAGACCTCGGCATCAAGCTCGAGAGCGTCACGCCGGCGATGCTCGGCCGCGCCAAGAAGGTGCTGATCGAGAAGGAGAAGACCACCATCGTCGACGGCGCCGGCAAGAAGAAGGACATCGAGGCCCGCGTCGGCCAGATCAAGGCGCAGATCGAGGAGACCACCTCCGACTACGACCGCGAGAAGCTGCAGGAGCGGCTGGCCAAGCTCGCCGGCGGCGTCGCGGTGATCCGGGTCGGCGGCGCCACCGAGGTCGAGGTCAAGGAGAAGAAGGACCGCGTCGAGGACGCGCTCAACGCCACCCGCGCCGCGGTCGAGGAAGGCATCGTGCCGGGCGGCGGCGTGGCGCTCCTTCGCGCCAAGAAGGCGATCGGCAAGCTGACCAACAGCAATGCCGACGTCCAGGCCGGCATCAACATCGTGCTCAAGGCGCTGGAGCAGCCGCTGCGTCAGATCGCGGAAAATTCCGGCGTCGAAGGCTCGATCGTCGTCAACAAGATCCTCGAGAACAAGTCGGAGACCTACGGCTTCGACGCGCAGAGCGAGGACTACGTCGACATGTACGACAAGGGCATCGTCGATCCGGCCAAGGTGGTGCGCGCTGCGCTCCAAGACGCCGCCTCGGTCGCCGGTCTCCTCGTCACCACCGAGGCGATGGTCGCCGAACTGCCGAAGGACAAGCCGGCGATGCCGGCGATGCCCGGCGGCGGTATGGGCATGGACTACTAAGTCCATCGCCCATGAATCTTTAAGTGTTCGAAGTCGGCCAAGGCCGACTTCGAATGGCGGGATGGATTACTGATCGACCCGATCAGCCAACAAAATGCGAAGGGCGCGGTGCAAGCCGCGCCCTTTTGTTTTACTGGCGGGGTTTGCTCTCATGCTGCATTCTATCGACAACAGCATTGACGACCAGCGCGATCTACCCCGCGAACGCATTTTGGGTCAGATTCTTGAAAGCGCCGCGGTTTTTTACGATGTATCGATCCGCGACGACAAGGGGATGCCAAGATGCGGCTGTTTGCGCTCGATGAGCTTGCGGCGGCGGCGGCGGCGGTCCGCGAATTCGTGCCGCCGACGCCGGCCTATGCGTGGCCGTTATTGGCCAAAACGACGGGCGCGCAGGTCATCGTCAAGCACGAGAATCACACGCCGACCGGATCGTTCAAGGCACGCGGCCCGCTCGTCTATGTGGAGGCGCTGCGGCGCGGCGGACTAAATCCGCAAGGCCTCGTCACCGCCACCCGCGGCAATCACGGTCAATCGGTGGCGCTGGCGGCGGCGCGCTTCGGCCTTCCCTGCGTGATCGTTGTTCCACATGGCAATTCGCCCGAGAAGAACGCGGCGATGGAAGCGTTCGGCGGCCAACTGGTCACGGCCGGAAAAGATTTCGACGAGAGTCGCGCCATTGCGATGGAGATGGAGCGTGCGCGCGGCTACCACTTCGTTCCGTCCTTCCACCGCGAATTGGTGAAAGGCGTCGCCAGCTACGCCCTCGAACTGTTCACCGGCTGCGCCGACCTCGATGCGGTCTACGTGCCGATCGGCATGGGTTCCGGCATTTGCGGACTGATCACCGTACGCGATCTGCTCGGACTCAAGACCGAAATCATCGGCGTCGTTGCCGAGAACGCGCCGGCTTTTGCTTTGTCGTTCGCGGCCGGGCACCCGGTGGCGACGAATGCGGCATTGACGTTTGCCGACGGCATGGCGTGCCGCGATCCGCAAGCCGAGGCTTTCGCCATCGTAAAAACCGGCGCGGCCCGCATCGTCCGCGTGAGCGAGGATGAAATCGCCGAGGCGATCCGCATCTACTACACCGCGACGCATAATCTCGCTGAAGGCGCCGGTGCCGCCGCGCTCGCCGCCCTGATGAAAGAGAAGGACCGCTACGCCGGAAAGCAGGTTGGCTTGATCCTGTCCGGAGGCAATATCGACATG
>JASHWN010000023.1 GCA_030044035.1 Xanthobacteraceae bacterium | reverse complement strand
CCTCGCTTGCGGCCACGGCGGCAACGGCCGCCGCCACATCAGCTTCGGCCAAGGGCCGCAGCCGCACCACGGCGCAGCGCGAGCGCAAGGTCGCCGGCACGCGCGCCGCCGAATGGCTGACCAATAGCAGCAGAGCGCGCTGCGGCGGCTCCTCCAAGATCTTAAGGAGCGCATTGGCGCCTGCCGCATTGAGCTCGTCGACCGCGTCGACGATGGCGACGCGCCAGCCGACCGATTTCCTCCGGCGCCGCTTCAAGGCGCTGCGCCAGCCAGGCGTTGACGGTGTCGACGAAGGCTGCGAGCGGCTGCGGATCGGTGCCGGCGAGCGCGTCGCCGAGTGCGTGCAGCGCATCGGTGTTGAGCGCCGGCAGCCGCTCGAGCAGGGCGACGGCGCGCTGGCGAAGCTCGAGCGCGTCCTCGTCAAGGAGCGCCAGCGCGCGGAAGACACTGCCCTCGGCCGCGGCCGCGGCGGCCGCAACCTGCGGATCGCTCGCCTGCCTTCCGGTGACGGTGGCAACGGCGGCCGCCACATCGCCTTCTGGCAGCGGCCGCAGCCGCACCATACAGCAGCGCGAGCGCAACGTCGCCGGCACCCGCGCCGCCGAATGGCTGACCAGCAACAGCAGCGCGCGCTGCGGCGGCTCCTCTAAGATTTTAAGAAGTGCATTGGCGCCCGCTGCATTGAGCTCGTCGACCGCGTCAACGATGGCGATGCGCCAGCCGCCCTCCCCGGCGGTCGAGCCAAAGAACGACACGGTGCGACGCACGTCGTCGACTGCGATCTGCTGGCGCAGCACGCCGCGCTCGTTGACGGTGCGTTCGAGCACGAGGAGGTCGCCCTGCGCCTGAGCGGCGATACGGCGCGCCACCGGATGATCGGGCTCGACGACGAGCGAGGCGGCATCCTGTACCGCGGCTGCCGCCGGATCGGGATGCGCGAGCACGAAGCGCGCCATGCGGTAGGCCAGTGTCGCCTTGCCGATGCCCTTCGGCCCGACGATCAGGAAGGCATGCGGCACGCGGCCGGTGCGATAGGCCGCCAACATGCCCTGTTCGGCCGCTTGATGGCCGAACAGGACCGTGGCGGCGCGCGGATGCGGCGCCTCGGTTTCTTCCTCGTCGTCCTGCCGGCTCATGCTGTGAAGCTCGTGACGTGCAACCCTGCCGGCGCGCTCATCGCGCCAGATTTTCGTAGATCATCGGGCTCATGGCCGGATCGAGCCGCGCGTTCACTGCGTTCCACACGCGCTTGGCGACCTCTTTCTTGCTCATGCTGGCGTCAATGACGACGCAGCGCTCCGGCTCCGCTTCGGCAAGCGCCAGATAGGCGCGCCGCAGCTTTTCATGGAATTCGAGCTGTTCGCCCTCGAATCGGTCGGGCTGCGAGCCGCGTCGCCGGCCCGCTGCGCGCTGCAGTCCGGTCGTGACCGGCACGTCGAGGATAAACGTCAGATCCGGTTTTAATTCGCCGACCGAAACGCGCTCCAGCGCCTTGATCAGGCGCGGATCGACCGCGCCGACGGCGCCCTGATAAACCCGCGTCGAATCGGCGAAGCGGTCGCACACCACCCATTTGCTCGCCTCGAGCGCCGGCTCGATCGCGCATTTGATATGGTCCTCGCGCGCGGCAGCGAACAGCATGGCTTCGGCTTCCGGTCCGAACGGTTTTGCCGCGCCCGACAACAGGACATGGCGGATGATTTCGGCGCCCGGCGAGCCGCCGGGCTCGCGGGTGAGCAACACGCCAACGCCCATGGATTCGAGGCGGCGCGCCAGCGTCGCGGCCTGAGTCGATTTTCCGGTGCCCTCACCGCCTTCGAACGTGATGAACTTGCCGCGCGCCGAACCGGCTTGCGCCGGTTCGCCCCGCGGTTCTGTCGGCTGATCAGCGGCCACGCGGTCATCCATTGCGATCAATAACTTCGCTGCTCTCGTGCATGCGGCATGTAAGCTTTGGACAATATAGGGATGGCGGAGCGCCGCTGCGCCGGCCAATACGCGCAAACTGGCGTGCGATCATAGCCGATTAACGCCGGCGCGGAACAGGCCGATCATAAGCTCGGTGACGGCGTCCATGGCGCGTTTCGACATCGAGCCGCGGCCGACGTCCTCGGCGGCGCGCAGCGGCACTTCGAGCGCGAGATTGTCGCCGCGGTGCACTTCGAGCTTGCCGATTGGCTGGCCCTTTGTCACCGGCGCCGGCACCGGACCGGTATAGACGATGCGGGCCGACAGCCGCTCTTCGTTATTGCGCGGCATCATCAGCCGCACGATGCCTGGCCCGACCAGCGGGACGTAGCTGCTCGCCCCGCCGAACACCTTAGCTTCGCCGACGGTCTGGCCTTCGGCAAACAGCACGCGAGTCTCGAAACCGTGGAAACCCCAATCGAGCAGCTTGCGCGCTTCTTCGGCGCGCTCTTTGTCCGATTTGGTGCCGGCGAGGACGATGATCAGGCGCAACTCGTCCTGCACTGCCGAGCCGGCAAGCCCGAAGCCGGCGTCGGCGGTCTCGCCGGTCTTCAACCCGTCAGCGCCCAGCCCCATGCCGAGGAGCGGGTTGCGGTTCTGCTGGGTGATCTTGTTCCAGGTGAAATCGTGCTGAGCAAAGTACGGATAAAAATCCGGATAGGTCTTGATGATGTAACGCGTCAATTCAGCTAGGTCGCGCACCGTGACGCGCAGGCCCGGATCGGAATAGCCGGTCGAATTGGTGAACGTGGAATGCTCGAGCCCGATCTCGCGCGCTCGCTTGGTCAGCATCTCGCCGAATGCCGCTTCGTTGCCGGCCAGTCCTTCGGCAATGGCCATGCACGCGTCATTGGCAGAATCGACGATGATGCCGCGGATCAGATCGTCGACGCCAACCTGGCTGTGGATCGCAGCAAACATGGTCGAGCCGTGCGACGGCGCCCCGCCCTTGCGCCAGGCGTTCTCGCTGATGGTGAACTGATCGGTGAGCTTGAGCTTGCCCTGTTTGATCTCGTGGAAGACGAATTCGAGCGTCATCAGCTTGGCAAGGCTGGCCGGCTCGACCGGCTGGTCGGCGTTCTTCTCGAACAGGATGCTATCGCTCGCCGGATCGAGCAGGATGGCATTGGGGGCGTTGGTCTGAAACTCGGCCTTTTTGCCGCCGCCGGTCATGCTCGGCGTAGCGGCCAATCCGCTGCCGCCGCCGACAGTGGCCGTCAGCGCCGCAATCGCCAGAAGCGCCGCAAGGCCCCAAAGTGAGGTACGCCCCCTCCCCCTTCGTCCTTTCGTCTGCACGCCCGGCTCCACAAACTCAAGAAACGCCCAATGAAAGTGTTGCGCCGCGATCAGGCGCACAATAGGGCATGCGCGCGCAGACGTAAAAATGACGCGGATCGGTTGCCGCGAAGGTCGGCCCGAAAGTCTGTCTCAGTAGAGGCCGCGGCCGTTGAGAAACTGGGCGGTGCCGTCCATGCCCAGCGGGTCTGCGTACGACATGGCGGGGGGAAGCCCGGGCCCAGGCGCTCGACCCGACAGGCTCGCCATGATCGGCGTCGGCACCGGCGGCGGCGCCGGCGGGAAGCGGGCGTACCGCGTGTCGCTCGGGGCCGGCGCCGGCCCGCGCTCCCGCAAGGTTGCTTCCAGGACGCGATCGTCGGTGCCCTCGATCGGCGCGGGCCCGACATATTCGACACGCACCCGGGTGGTGCCGCGCCGATAGAACTCCAAAAGCTTTGCCGCCCGCACCGATACGTCGATGACGCGGTCATGAGCATAGGGGCCGCGGTCGTTGACGCGCACGATGAGGGAGCGGCCGTTGTCGAGATTGGTCACCCGCGCATAGCTCGGCAACGGCATGGTGGGGTGCGCCGCCGAAATGCCGTCGCGGTCGAAAATTTCGCCGTTCGCCGTATAGCGGCCGTGGAATTCGTCGCCGTACCAGGAGGCCAAGCCGACGGCGCGGTATTGCGGATCATATTCCGGCACGTAGACCCGGCCGGCCACCACATAGGGCTGCCCGACCCGGTAGACGCCGCCGCCTTTGGGTACCGGTTCATCGGGATTGCTGATGGCGAGTGGGCTCGCCGCAACGCCATAGCGCGGATCGACCCGCGAGCTCGATGAGCAGTGGGCAAGCAAAAGGCACGCAGCCGCGCAGACGCCGACCGGCGCAAAACGCCGCCACGCCGCGCTGGCCCGACGCCCCATTATCCCCGACCCCGCAACCACCGTTCAGGTATCGAATTCTAGCGTGGTCACAATGTGGCGGATACCGCCGCGCCCGCACCCCATGGTGAATGGGAGGTTGCATCCAGGTATCAGGGGGGCAGGTATCAGGAATCAGGGGAAGAGCATTTACTCTGCCTGATTCCTGATTCCTGTCCCCTGATCCCTGCTACTCGTAGATCGGCTTGGCCAGCGCGACGATGTTGGCCGGAACGTTCGCCAGTTCGTTGACGCTCTGCTCCGCTTGCGCGCCGGTCACAGGATGCACCGGCAGCTCTTCCTTGGCCATGTCCGCCAGGAAGCCCGGATCTTTCATGGTGTCGTCGAACGCCTGGCGAATGATCGCCAAGTGATCCGCCGGCACTTGCTTCGACATGATGAACGGGCGGCCGACTTCGTCGCCGCCGTTGAGCACGCGCAGCAATTGCCGTTGCTGGTCGCTGCCGGCGAGATCGCCGATATAGGTTGCGCTGTCGGGGATCTCGGGCGGCTTGTCCTTGATGAAGCGCACGAAGCTATGCGCGAGCCCTTTCTTGATCCAGTCAGGCGGGATCGAGCTGTATGAGCCGCAGTCGCCGTCGAGCTCGCCCTGCTCGATGGCGAGCCGCTGCTCGGCGCTGCCCGGAAAGCCGAGCACCTGCTTGACCGGAGCATGAAACACTTCGCGCAAGGTGGCGCCGTTGATGTAGTTGCCGGAGCCCTTGCCGGTCGAGCCGATGATGAACGGCTTCTTCGCGTGCATCAGCTGGTCCCAGCTGGAAATGCCGTTCGCGCCGTAGCCGTAGCAGACCCGGTAATCCGGCGTGACCACGCCGACCCAGGCGAGCTTGCGGAAATCGACGTTGACCCGCTCGGGCTGCACCAGCGATTGGGTGACGAGGCCGGGATTGAAGATCGTCATCACCGTGCCGTCCTTCGGCGCGGTCAGATC
>JASHWN010000207.1 GCA_030044035.1 Xanthobacteraceae bacterium | reverse complement strand
CGCCGTGGTGGAAACCGCAGGCCCCGCGTTGGCCTGGATTTCGCTCAAACCGGTGACCGGCCGCACCCATCAGCTGCGCGCCCACATGGCCCATATCGGCCATCCGATCGTCGGCGATGCCAAATATTTTGCGCGCGAGAACTGGGAATTGCCCGGCGGCATGCAGAATAGGCTGCATCTTCTTGCCCGCCGCATCGCCGTGCCGCATCCGCGCGGCGGGGTGATCGACGTCACCGCGCCGCTGCCGCCGCACATGCTGCAATCGTGGAATCTGCTCGGCCTCGATGCCGCGCGCTACGACCCGATCGAGGCGGCGCCGGAGGAATGATATAATATTAGTTCAGCTCACACACGCCTGCGCGGTCGCGGCGTCGTGGCTGATGAAGCGGCATTGGCAGCGCGGCGGCCGCTCCAGCACCGAGATCGTCACGGTGGTGATGCGGTCCTTGGCGACCACGATGCTGCACAGCGGCGCCAGCGTGCCGGCAAAGCCGGCGGCTTCCAGCTTCAGCGTGCCGACGTGCTGGCGCAGGATGGCACTGCCTTGCCGGATCGGCGCCAGCTTGACCGAGTCGAGATAAAGCGTCTGCGCCGGCAGCGCGCTCGGCACCGTCTTGATCTCGACATAGCCGGCGTCGCCCGACGGCCGGCAGGCGACGATCACGGCGCCGACCACAGCGACGCTCGCCAACAGGCCCAGCACGTGGCTTGTTGCGACGCTCACCGGCAAGACCTTTCGCGCTCGCCCGCGGTCACGCTCCCGGCGGCTTGATGCCGCCGATCAGCTTGTTGAGCTGGTTCGAGGCATCGCGGATGTCATGCGACAGGCTGCGGATCACTTCGAGCGCCCGCTCGGCCTGGCGGATTTCCAGAAGCTCGCCGATGAAATCTTCGTTCTGCTGCAGGGTCTGCAGCAGACCGGCGAATTGCCCGCGCGCGTCGTCAAGCTCCTTGGTGGCCTCTTCGGTCTGGCTTTGCAGCGCTTGCCATTGCCCGATCAGATATTGCCGCTCTTCCGGCTTGAAGCGGGTATCCTGCTGCAGCTCCTTGAGCTTGTCGTTGATATGCGCCAACGCCCTGACGCCAAGCTGCGACACCGGGCCGTTGTCGGCGACGGCGCCGAGCAGCGCAGAAACCTCCTCGCGCAGCTGGTCGATCTCGGCGCGCGCCTTGGCGACATCGGTGGTGCGGTCGATGGTCGAAGCGCTGTCCTGGATGCGCCGGTTCAGATCCGGCACGCTCTTCTGGAAGTCCTCGAGCTGCTTGGAGAACTCGTCGACCGGCGAAGCGGCGCCGCCGGCACTGCCGGCGTCTTCGGCGCGGGCGAGGTTTTGCGGGAGCGCCAGCGCCGCCGCGACCAGAGCGGCCATGAGCAACGGCAGGCGAGCGCAAACGATTTGCGACATTTTCATCGTACGCACTCCTCTACACGGACGTATGGCGGACGCACGTATTCCGAATGCGGTTAATTCCGGTTAGAAATAGTGGCGCAAGTGGGGCGCGCTGGCTATGGCAAAAGCGAACCGGGCATGGGCTGTTGCGTGAATATTTTTGGCTGCGCGAATTGCGTTCGGACGCCAGCCGCTTTTAGCATCAGCGCGTGATGAGACAGCAGCGCAAAAAGAAGCTCGTTTCCAGCGGTGTTCTTGTTGCCGCTTGCTTTGTGCTCGCCATAGCCGGCGGCTGCAGCGGCAGCAGCCTGGTCGGCGCCAGTCCGGAGGCCGAAAAGCCTGCGCCGGCGGAACCACCGCCACCCCAGCCGCAACTGACGGCGCCGCCGGTCGACATGGTCGGGCGATGGCGGCTTGCCGCGGCAAGCGGCGGCACCTGTTTCATGAGCTTCGGGGTCGCCGCCGGCGCGCCCGGTGTTGCTGCCGCGCAAGGCACGATCGCGCCCGAGGGCGGCTGCCCGGGCAATTTCTTCACCAGCCGCAAGTGGGCGTTCGAGGACAGCGAGCTTGTCATCCGCGACTTCAAGGGGCAGACGCTGGCGCGGCTCGCTTATTCGGGCGATCATTTCCAGGGCGAGGACGGCGCGCTGACGCTCGCCAGACAAGCCGCACGTTGAACGAAAGGAAGCGGCATGGCCGAATACGAGCTCTACTGCTTTGCCCAGTCCGGCAACGCTTATCGGGCGGCGCTGATGCTCAACCTGATCGGCGCCGATTGGCGGCCGGTCTTCGTCGATTACTTCGGCACCGGCGTGCAGCGCACGCCGCAGTTCCGAAGCACCATCAACGAAATGGGCGAAGTGCCGGTGCTGGCGCACGGCGGCAAGAAGCTGAGCCAGTCCGGCGTGATCCTCACCTACCTCGCCGAGCGCAGCAAAAAATTCCTGCCGCTGGGCGACGACGCGCGGCTCGAGGCGCTGCGCTGGATCATCTTCGACAACCAGAAAGTCAACGGCTTTCTCGGGCCGTACCGCTTCCTGCGCAATTTCGCCAAGCCGGCCGGACAACCCGCCGTGCTGGAGTTTTTGAAAGGCCGCATCGACAACGCGCTCGGCATCCTCGACAAGCGGTTGGCGAACGGCCCATATCTTCTCGGCGCGGCGCCGACCATCGCCGACCTGTCGCTGGTGGCGTATCTGTACTATCCGGCGGAGGAATTCGGCTTCGACATTGCGGCCGAGCACAACAATATCGGCGCCTGGCTTGACCGCATCAAAAAGCTGTCCGGCTGGGCGCATCCCTACGATCTGATGCCCGGCCACCCGCTGCTGAAGTGAGGCACATCATTTGCGCTCCATCCCCGCGAAAGCGGGGACCCAGCCGGATCGGATGGAAATCGGAGTTCTCATCTGGATTCCCGCTTACGCGACGCTTACGCGGGAATGAGCGGAATTGAGGCAAGCGTCAGTTCAGGCGTGGCGGCCGGTCCTCGTCTTCGGGCGGCCGGACCAGACCGGCGGCGAGCGGCGGCGATGGCGTTGCCGGCGGTTGCGGCTCCGGGTGCGCTTCGCGCGAGCGACGTTCGTAGCCGCGATACGACAGCCAGCCGAACGGCAGGCTCGACAGGTAAGCGAGCGTGCCGACGGTGAGCAGCTCCCACGGATAGGCGATCAACAGCGCGAAGGACAGCACCACCACCACGATCACCGGCCCGACGAGTTCGGGCGGCACCCGCGTGCCGACGCGTTTTCCGGAAAACACCGGCAGCCGCGACACCATCAAGGAAGCGATGCAAAGCGTGTAGACGAGCGTCAGATAGATCAGCAGCGACGAGCGCGGCAGGCCGAGAAACGAGGCGTAGATCGGTAAGAGCACGGTGATGGCGCCGGCCGGTGCCGGCATGCCGACAAAGAAATGGCTGGTCCAGGCCGGCCGGTCCGGATCCTCCAGCATCACATTGAAACGGGCAAGCCGCAGGCCGGCGCAGATTGCGAACACCAGAGAGGCGATCCAGCCGGCCGATTTCAGCTCGTGCAGGCCCCAGAAGTAGAGGATCAGCGCCGGCGCCACGCCGAAATTGACGAAGTCGGAGAGACTGTCGAGCTCGGCGCCGAACCGCGAGGTGCCTTTCAGGAGCCGCGCCAGACGGCCGTCGATGGCGTCGAGGATGGCGGCGAACACGATGGCGGCGAGCGCCAGCGTATAGCGGTCTTCGAACGCCATGCGGATCGCGGTCAGCCCGGCGCACAGCGCGAGCAGCGTAACCACGTTCGGCACCAGAACGCGCACCGGAATGCGGCGGAAACGCCGCCGCCGCAACCGCGGCAGCCGCGGGCCGTACATATCGCGCCGGGGCATGACCATGGCGGCAATATAACGTTTCGGGACGCGGCCTGCCATTGGCGGTCAGATCGCCTGCATCAACCGACGCGGAACGTCCGCCCGGCCTCGAGCGCCTGGAAATCGGCGAGCACGGTCTCGCCGGCAATAGCGATCTGGCCCTGGGCGACCAAAGCCCGGGTACCTTCGGGCAGATAAACGTCGACGCGCGAGCCGAAGCGGATCATGCCGATGCGTTGGCCGGCGGCAACCGCCTCGCGCTCGCGCACGAATGGCACGATGCGCCGCGCCACCAGGCCGGCGATCTGGATCACGCCGATGCGCGTGCCGGCGGCGGTTAAGATGACGAAGGCGTTGCGCTCGTTGTCTTCGCTCGCCTTGTCGAGGTCGGCGCTGAAAAATTTGCCGGCGCGATAGACGATGCGCTCGATGCGCCCGGCCACCGGGCTGCGGTTCACGTGGCAGTCGAACACGCTCATGAAGATCGAGATGCGCGGCAGCGCCCGGGCGCCGAGGGCAAGCTCGGCCGGCGGCACGGCATTGACGATCTGGCTGATCCGGCCGTCGGCCGGCGCCACCACGATGCCGACGCGCACCGGCGTCACCCGCGGCGGGTCGCGGAAGAAATAGGCGCACCACAGCGTCGCCAAAGTGCCGAGCCAGCCGAGCGGCGACCACAGCCAGAATAGGACAAGGCTCACCAGCGCGAAGCCGCCGACGAACGGATAGCCCTCGGGGTGGATCGGCGACAGCTGCGCGCGGATGGATTTGAGGACGGACATGCTGACGATTGTTTCTACGATTGTTATCATCCGCGCAAGCGGATGATCCAGTAATCAAAACCGCTGACGATTGATCCCAAATGCCGGAATTTCTGGATGCCCGCTTGCGCGGGCATGACAATGATTATTCCGCCGCATCGGCGGCCGGCACGAG
>JASHWN010000206.1 GCA_030044035.1 Xanthobacteraceae bacterium | reverse complement strand
GCAGGAACAGCAGCGTCGGCGGCACCAGGTAGGTGAGAAAGATGCCGATGCCGAGCGCCTCGCCATTGCGGCCGGTCATGCGGGCGAGGCTGTAGGCGGCCGGCAGCGCGGTGACCAGCGTGATGGCGGTGACGCAGACGCCGATGATGAAGGAGTTCAACAGCCAGGTCGTGAACAGGGTTTTATCGAACAGGTAGCGGAAATGCTCGAGCGTCGGCGGATCGTTGAACCAGAACGGAGTGTTGCTGACGTTGTAAAGGTCGCCGTTGGTCTTGAACGACGTGATCACCATCCAATAGAACGGAAACGCCGAGAGAACGAAGAACAACGCCACCGCACCGTAGAACGAGGTGTCCTGCAGGGCGCCGACGAGACTGCTGCGCCGCATGTCAGATCTCCCGCCGCCTGATAAAGCGCAGCATCGCGACAACGACGACGAACAACACCGGCAGCATGAACAGCGAAATGGCGGCGCCGTGCGACACGTCGCCGGAGACGATGCCGGTCTGGAAACCGGAGAAGCCAAGCACCGAGGTCGCGCCCACCGGGCCGCCCATGGTCATCAGAAAGACGATGGAAAGATCGGTAAAGGTGAACACGATGCCGAAGATGAGGCCGACGGCCACGATCGGCAGAATCATCGGCATGATGATCTGGTAGTTGCGGCGCCAGAAGCCGGCGCCGTCGACGGTCGCCGCGTCGAGCACGTCCTGCGGTATGGCGGTGATGCCGGCGAGGAAAATCACGATCGCGAACGGAAAGAAACGCCAGGCATTGACGACGATCACCGACAGCATCGCCAGATGCGGCGTGCCGAGCCAGTTGGGCGCGTCGGAGCGGGTGACGACGCCGAGCGCGATCAGCGTCCAGTTGATGACGCTGTAGAGCGAATCGAACATCCATTGCCAGGCGACCGTGGCGAGCGCGATCGGCACCGCCCACGGCAATATGACCAGCGCGCGAACCAACTTGCGGCCGGGAAACGGCCGCAGCAGCACCAGTGCGCCGAACTTGCCGAGGATGAGGCCGAGGAGCTGCGATCCGAAGGTGAAGATAAAAGTATTGTAAAGCGTCTGCCGGAAGACCGGGTCTGCCACGACGTCTTCGAAATTGTCCAGGCCGACGAAGCTCCACGACGGATCGTAGATCGTGTAGGCGCTGAGCGAGTAATACACCGCCATGAGGAACGGCACGCCGACCAGCAACAGCACGTAGAGAATCGCCGGGCCGACCATGAGCGAGCCGAGCACGTCGCGCCGGTCGAGGATGAAGCGGAAGCGCGCGGCCGGCTTGGGGACTGAATCGGCGATGGCGACCATGGGCGAATAGGCCTTCTAGTGGCGGCTTGTCCGCTTGCCGTCGTTATCGAAATGGCGCAGCGCGGCATCGCGCACGGCGAAGGGATGCCATTCGCCGGGCCGGATCCACTCCTCGGCGACGTGCGCCGGCGGAAGTTTCGCCGTGACAACGTCCTTCGCATCGAAGCCTTCCAGCGTGCCGTAGACGATGCGCTCGGAGCCGAGATACTCGGAACGGTCGACGCGGAACTTGAATTCCGTGAAAGCGGCGTCCTTGACCATGTCCTTGGGCAGGAAATTCTCCGGCCGGAATCCGAGATAGCCGCCGTTGCGCGCGACGATATTCATCGGCGGCGCGCCGACGAAGGTGGCGACGAAGCGATCGGCGGGATCATTGTAGATTTCCGACGGCGTCCCCACCTGGCGCACCTGACCGCGGTCAATCACCGCGATGCGGTCGCCCATGCCCATGGCCTCGACCTGATCGTGCGTCACGTAAATGGTGGTGACGCCCACCCGCTGCTGGAACTGCCTGATCTCCTGGCGGGCCGAGGTGCGCAATTTGGCGTCGAGATTCGACAGCGGCTCGTCGAGCAGGAGCGCGGTCGGCTCGCGCACCAGCGCCCGCGCCAGCGCAACCCGCTGCCGCTCGCCGCCGGAAAGCTGGCGCGGCCGGCGGTCGAGCAGATGGCCGATGCCGAGCAACTGCGAGGCCCATTCGACCTTCTTGCTGATCTCCGCGCCCGGCGCGCCTTGCGTCTTCAGCGGAAAGGCGATGTTGTGGCGAACCGTGAAATGCGGATAGAGCCCGTAGCTCTGAAACATCATCGCCACGCCGCGGGCGCGCGGCGGAATGTCGTTGACGACGTTGCCGCCGATCAGAAGGTCGCCGCTGGTCTGCTGTTCGAGCCCGCAGATGATGCGCAGGAACGTGGTCTTGCCGCAGCCCGACGGCCCGAGCAAAACCATGAATTCACCGTTCGGCACGTTAAGCGAAATGCCGTTTACAGCGGGGACCTCGCCGAATTTCTTGACGATGTCCCTGGTCACGACCGCAGCCATTCAACCTCCCAGAATTCGGCGTCATGACCTGCCCCGCCGACCCCTTTCGGCGGGGCAGCATCATATCATTCCGCTTGACCGGCAGAACCGGCGGGCCTGGACCGCGCTACAAGAACGCGGTCCGGGCGCAGTATATGCAGTATATCAGGTCCTGCGGGCCCACTTCTTGAAGATGGCTTCGCATCGCTGCGTCGCCTCTTTGACCGCATCTTCCGCGCTCGACGCGCCCGTTGCCGCCTTCGCCATCATGTCGTTGAGGATGAAGGCATAGTAGATTTCGTCCGTCGCCGGCGTGGCCGGCCCGGGATAGCCCGGAATGGCGGACCACTTGTCGGAGTCCTGCAGGATCGCCAGCTTGGTGGGCGGCGTCGACGTCGGATCGTTCGACAAGATCGGCATCGGCTTCGGCACCAGATTGGCGAAGCAAGGATTGTTGTAGCCCGAGCTTGCCTTGAAGGCTTCCGGCCAGTTGTCGCGGTAATACTTCAAGAACTCGATCGCCGCTTCCTTGTTTTTGGCAAACTTCCAGATGCCGTAGAATTCGGACGCGGCGCCCATGATCCGCTTCACCGGACCCCTCGGCGGCTCGATGACGAAGATGTCGTCGGCCAGCGTCTTGTTGGACTGTTGGATCGTGCGGTAAGCCGAGATCGGATTGATGATGTAGGAGCCGACACCGGAGGCGAGGTACTGGTTGTTGCTGGCATCGTTCCAGGACAACACTTCCGGCGTCATCGCCTCCTTGTAGAGGGCGGCGACGTATTTGACCGCCTCGACCGTCGCCTTGCTGTCGAGGATGATCTTCTTGCCGGCTTCGTCCTGTTCGGAAGCGCCATAGCTCCACAACAGGCCGCGCCAGGTCGTGCTCGGATCGTTGCTGTGGCCGAGCGAGATGCCGACCGGTTTGCCCTTCGCCTTCAGCTTGGCGCCGCCGAGGCGCACGTCGTCCCACGTATCGGGCTTCATCCCGATCTCGTCCCATAGGCTCTTTTGATACATGCCCGGGAAGTTGATGTAGTAATCGGGGAAGGCCGACCAGGTGCCGTCGTCCGCGTTGTAGCCGAGCTGCTTGCCGATGATGCTGACCGCGCCGTACTTCTTCTCGGTTTCCTTCACCAGATCGGCGAGGTTGATAAAGAACTTGCGGTAGAGATGCGCGCCGCCGGAGCCGTTGAACCCGAAAATGTCGTGTCCCGATTGCGCCGAGGCCTCCGCAGCCGCGCGTGCGGGAACGTCCTGCACCGGGATGTGGTCGACTGTGACCGCGATCTTGTTCTTGTCGCCCCAATCCTTGGCGAATTTATCGAACCAGGTGTCGAATGCCGGAACGAAGTGGCTCCACTGCACGATCGTCAGCGCGGTGTTGTCGGCCAATGCGCCTGACACGAACGGCGCCGAAAGCACGGGCGCCAATCCGACGGCGCCCGATGCCTTAAGGAAGCTTCGCCGTGTAACGGAGCGATTGTGTTTGTTTCCTCCCGATCCCATCGCACACCTCCTGTGTTGATTAGTGTTATGACGATATCGTTGCTGCGGCTCCTGAACGTGCGCTGGCGATGCGGCGCGGCGGCCGCAGTTCAAGCGATGCGTGGGCTGGTGCGTGCAGCGCGAACGGGACCTCAGCCGCGCAGCATTGGCGGCTGACTGCAAGGGCGCTGATTCCATCGTTCATCGATGCGATGCTCGACCGGCGTTACGCTACCCATTCGCGTGAAACATTATGGTTATGCGCCAATAGCATGGCAACCGCTAAAACGTCACACGCGGCCGGTGGCAAACGCCCGCTTTTGCGCGTGTTTCCGGGCCCCGACCCAGCGCCGCCCCTCGCCGCGACGCGGCACCGCCGAACTGGCGAAAACGAGGCCGGGCGGCTGTATCGCGCTAGCTCAGCCTCTTTTTCAGCAAGCGCTCGGCATTGCCGGCAAAAATCTTGCGCCGGTCGGCGGCCGGAATGTCGAGTTTTTGCAGCGCGTCGATCGCCGGCTTGATCGGGCCGAGCGGGGTGTCGGTTGCGAACACCACCTTGTCGGCGCCGAAAAATTCGTAGCCGCAGCGCAGCGCGTGCACGCCGCCGCCGAACATCGCGGTGTCGGCGTAGAAGTCGTGCATGTAGTCGAGATGCGGCCGCCGCAGCGAGGGGAGGATTTTCGCGTAATCCTCGTCCGAGGTGCGGCTGCCGAGCACGTCGAGCCCGGGACCGATGCGGCCGTCGTAATACGGGATCATGCCGCCGAGATGATGGGTGATGATTTTCAGGTCGGGATAGCGGTCGAACAGGCCGCAAAACGCGAGCCGCACCATGGCGACCGAGGTGTCGTAGGGCCAGCCGAAACACCACCACATTTCGAAGCGCGATTTCTGCTCGGCCGCATAGTCCGTCATGGCGGCGGTGCGCGCCGGATGCAGCCAGATCGGCGCCTCGAGCTGCGCCATGGCGGCGAATAACGGCTCGAACGCCGGCTCATCGAGCGGCCGGCCGGCGAGCGGGGTGAAAATCTGTACGCCGGCGGCGCCGAGATCTTTGATGGCGCGGCGGGCTTCCTCGACCGAGCCCATCACGTCGGTGAGCGACAGCGCCGCGACGAAGCCGGCGAAGCGGTCGGGATGTTTTTGGCTGAGTTCCGCCATGGCGTCGTTGGCGATCCGCGCCAGAGCGAGCCCCTGGCCGGGCGTGGCGAAATCCTCGATCGGCGGATTGGGCAGCGAGACGACCTGGCGATAGTCGCCGAACGCGTCCATCTCGCGAAACCGCGCGTCGAGATCGTGGATCTTGCGCACGTTGCGCAGCCGCGCCGCGATGTTGCCGAGCTTCGGCGCGATCTTGTTCATCTCGTCGAGAAAGCGCGCCGGCGAGATGTGGCAGTAGAAATCGATCAATGTGCCGTCGCTCATGAGGCCCTCCCGTGAGTGTCATCGTCCGCGCAAGCGGACGATCCAGTAATCGTCGGCGCAGAAGAATTTGTAAGGCGCAGCGGCTACTGGATGCCCTGCTTGCGCGGGGCATGACAAGCTTGCGTTACGTAATCACCCTTACCGGCTTGCCGTCCAGGAACGCGGAAATATCCTCGACCACGCCGGCGAAATAGGCCCGGTAATTCTGCTCGGAGACGTAGCCGAGATGCGGCGTGATCACGACGTTGTCCATTTTGCGCAACGGATGGTCGAGCGGCAGCGGCTCGATGTCGAACACGTCGAGCCCGGCGCCGGCGATTTTCTTGTCGCGCAGCGCGGCGAGCAGCGCCGCCTCTTCGACGATCGGCCCGCGCGAGGTGTTGATCAGATAGGCCGACGGCTTCATCAGGCCGAATT
>JASHWN010000205.1 GCA_030044035.1 Xanthobacteraceae bacterium | reverse complement strand
CAGCACGGTTTCCAGCGCGCGGACGCGCAGCTGCATTTCGGACAACTCAGAGCCGTGGTCGTGAGCGTGATGGTCGTGATCGTCCGTCATGGCGGTCCCGGCATAACATTAGTCGGAGGCCGCGCGCTTCGCGCCGGCCCAGATCGAGCATTATAGTGCATCGCGATCGAGCCTGTCACACCGCGGGAACGCCATGGGAAACGCGTTGAGCGAGTTCGCCCGCCGCACCGCCGACGCCATCGATGCCGTCACGGCGGCGATCGGCCGCGTTGCGCTGTGCTGCTGCCTCTATGCGGTGCTGGCTGAGTTCGCCGCGGTGCTGCTGCGCTACGCCTTCGGCATCGGCTCGATCAAATTGCAGGAATCGGTGCTCTATGCGCATGCCGGCCTGTTCATGCTGGCGGCAGCCTGGACCTTGCAGGTCGGCGGTCATGTCCGCGTCGATGTGTTCTATGCGCAGGCGCGGCCGCGCACGCGCGCGCTGGTCGACCTCGTCGGCGCACTCCTGTTCCTGCTGCCGTTTGCGGCGGCGGTCGCGGCGCTGTCGCTGCCTTACGTGGAGCGCTCCTGGGCCATTATGGAACGCTCGCGCGAAGCGAGCGGCCTGCCGTTCGTTTATCTGCTCAAGACGCTGATCCCGGTTTTCGCGCTGCTGCTCGGATTGCAGGGCATCGCGCAGGCGCTGCGCGCCGCGCTCGTGCTGGCCGGACCGCGCCCGCACGGCGCCGGCTAGGCGGCGCCGATGCTCCCGGAAATTCTCGCCGTCGCGCTGATCGTCGCCGTCTGCGTGCTGTTGCTTGCCGGCTATCCGGTGGCGCTGACGCTTGCCGGCACCTCGCTCATCTTTGCCGCCGCCGGCGCGGCTGCGGGCGTGCTGCCGCCGGCGCTCCTTGGCGCGCTGCCCGAGCGCATCTTCGGCGTCATGACCAACGATGTGCTGCTCGCCATCCCGCTGTTCATCTTCATGGGCGTGATGCTGGAGCGCTCGCAGGTTGCCGAGGAACTGCTGGCGGCGATGGGCCGGCTGTTCGGCCGGCTGCCCGGCGGCCTCGGCATTGCGGTGATCATCGTCGGCGTGCTGCTGGCCGCCGCCAAGGGCATCGTCGGCGCCACCGCGGTGACCATGGGGTTGATCGCGCTGCCGACCATGCTGCGCCACGGCTACGACAAGGCGCTTGCGGCCGGCACCATCGCCGCTACCGCGACCTTGGCGCAAATCTTTCCGCCCGCGACCGTCCTGGTTCTGCTCGGCGATCAGCTCAGCAATTCGTACCAGGCCGCGCAGTTGACGCAGGGCAATTTCGCGCCCCAGACCGTCTCGGTCGCCGACCTGTTCGCCGGCGCGCTCGTCCCCGGCCTGGTGCTGGTGCTTTGCTACATGCTGTATCTGATCGCGACCGCGCTGGTGTTTCCGAACAAATTGCCGCCGGTCGCAGCCACAGCGCCCGTCGAAGGTACGCCAGCCAACAATGCCGGCCTGCAAACGCTGCGCCGCATCGGCGCGGTTCTGGTGGCGCCGCTTGCGCTCATTCTCGCCGTGTTGGGCTCGATTCTCGGCGGCGTGGCGACGCCGACCGAGGCCGCTGCGGTCGGCGCGGTCGGCTCGATCCTGCTCGCGGCGGTCCGCGCCGGCCGCAAAAATCTTCTGCTGCCGGTGGCGCTGCGCACCACGCAGATCACCGGCATGATTTTTCTGATCCTGATCGGCGCCACGCTGTTCAGCCTGGTATTCCGCGGTCTCGGCGGCGACGCCATGGTGGAGCGGGCCCTGACGCATCTGCCGGGCGGCGTTGCCGGCGCCGTGCTGGCCGTGATGCTGGCGCTGTTCCTGCTCGGCTTCGTGATGGACGCGTTCGAGATCATCTTCGTCGTGGTGCCGATCGTGGCGCCGGTGCTCTTACAAATGCCCGGCATCGATCCGGTCTGGCTCGGCATCATGATGGCGGTCAACCTGCAGACCTCCTACATGCATCCGCCGCTCGGCCCGACATTATTTTATCTGCGCGGCGTCGCGCCGCCGGAAGTCACCACCCGACACATTTATCTCGGCGTCATCCCGTTCGTGCTCATTCAGCTGGCGATGTTGGTGGCGCTGTGGTTCTTGCCCGGCCTCGCGACCTGGCTGCCGCACCGGCTTTATGGATCGTGATTTGATCGTCATTCCGGATCGCCGCGAAGTGGCGAGTCCGGAATCCATAACCCCTGCGCTGGGGTTATGGATTCCGGGTTCCGAGCTTCGCTCGGCCCCGGAATGACGAATTCCCTAAAGATCGCCAAGCCCGTATTCCGCCCAGCGCGCCTTGACCCGCGCCTCGTCGTCGGGCGCCGGGCGCACGGTCGGCGGGAAGCGTTCGCCGCCCCATTCGGCGCGGCGCGGATTCTTCCACGATCGCGTCGCGTCGATCAGCATGCGGTTCCACAGCCCGGTGCCGAGCTGCGCCACGTCGCGGTCTTCCATCGGCGTCGACGGATCGATCGGCGAGCCGAAGATGCCGGGAAAGATCACCACGCCGCCTTCGCCGGCATTGACGCGGTGCGCGAATGCCCATTCGACCTGCTCGTCATCGGCCGGATCGATGTCCTCCTCGACCACGGTGACGTGCTTATAGCGATACTGCGCGGCGCTGTTGCCCCACAGGGCGGCGGCGATCTGCTTCGGCTGGCCCTGGTAATGCTTCTTGATCTGGACGCGCAGGTTGACGCCGTTGGTGATCGGCGGCGCAAAGACGTCGAGAACGCCTGGAATGCCGGCGCCGTTCAAAATATTCCAGGCGATGGCGGCGCGCTGCACCGACGACATCACGCTGTTCTCGCTGTACGAGCCGGGCAGGGTGCCCTCCAGCGAGCCGCAGAAGATCGGATCGCGCCGGTGCGTGATGCAGCTGATCTGCATGGTCGGCCGTGGCGTCGGCAGGTCGGACACGTAGCCGGTGAATTCGCCGAACGGACCTTCGTTCTCGTAGGTCTCCGGATCGTCGCCGATGGTGCCCTCGATGACGATCTCGGCGCCGGCCGGCACCGCGAGATCGACGGTTTCGCAGCGCACGAGTTGCGCCGGCTCGCCCCGATAGGCGCCCATCGTGTCCCATTCGCAGACGCCCGCCGGCAGCGGCGAGCCGGACAGAAACGACATGATCGGATCCCAGCCGATCACGCAGGCGACCGGCATCGGTTGTTTGCGTGCGGCCCATTTGACGAAATGCGCGCCCCAGTGCTGGCCGCCCTTGATGAGCAGGAACGGCGTGGTGTTCTTCTTGCCGATCATGCCGCGATAGAGGCCGACATTCATCACGCCGGTATCCGGGTCTTTGGTGACGATCGACGAGAAGGTGTGGATGTAGCGGCCGCCTTCCAGGTAGTGCCATTTCGGCACTGGAAATTCGGTCTGATCGATCGCCGCGCCCTTGACGATGACTTCTTTGACCGGGCCGCCGTCGACGAGCACGTGCGGTATCGCCTCGCGATTTTTTTGCATGACGTGCTGCACCAGCGCGCGGTTGGGCGTGTCGCGCGGAAAGCCGAGCGCCAGCGCCAGCCGGGAGCGGGCGCCAAGCCCGCTGGCGAACAGTTTGGTGCAGCGGCCGTCGCGATAGCCCTTGATGTTTTCGAACAGCAGCGCTGGACCTTTTTTCTCCAGCACCCGGCGGGTGACGGCGCCGATCTCGCGGTCCCAGTCGACCTCGGCCTTGATCCGCCGCAGCTCGCCGTGCTGCTCCAGGCTCGCCATCCACTGCCGCTGGTCCAGAAAACCCATTGCATCCTCGCTTGAAAACGTTTGGCAGCCGCGCGACCCGCCAAAAACTTGATCGCGGCATTAATTCCCGCAATTGTTCGGCTTCGCAATGGGATAGCGCGGCCATGCGCCGCCGGCGCGGAGCAAGGGATATGGCGGTGCCGACCATTTTCGACCTGCACGGCGCGGTGGCGCTGGTGACCGGGGCGTCGAGCGGGCTTGGCGCGCGCTTCGCCGCGGTGCTGGCGGAGAACGGTGCCGCCGTGGTGCTGGTGGCGCGCCGGGCCGATCGGCTCGCCGCTGGCAAAGCGCGCATCGAAGCGGCCGGCGGCCGCGCGCTCGCGGTCGAGGCCGACGTGCGCGAGCGCGGGGCCATGCGCGTGGCCTTCGACGCCGCGGAAGCGGCCTTCGGCACCGTGACCATCCTGGTCAACAATGCCGGCGTGGCCCATTCCGGCCGCGCCGTCGAGCTCGCCGAACAGGAGTGGCGGCGCATCCTGGCGACCAATCTCGATGCCGTGTTCTATTGGTCGCAGGAAGCGGCGCGGCGCATGCTGGCGGCCGGCAAAAGCGGCGCCATCGTCAACATCGCCTCGGTCCTCGGACTCAATGTCGACAAAGGCGTCATCGCCTATGCCACCGCCAAAGCCGGCGTCATCCAGCTCACCAAGGCGCTGGCGCTCGAGCTCGGCTTCAAGGGCATTCGCGTCAATGCGATCGCGCCGGGCTGGATCGTCACCGAGCTCAACCGCGATTATCTCGAGAGCGACCGGGGCAGAGCGCTGACGCGCGAAATTCCGCTCGGCCGCTTCGGCCAGGAGGGCGACCTCGACGGCCCGCTGCTGTTGCTCGTTTCCGATGCCGGGCGCTTCATCAACGGCGCCACCATCGTCGCCGACGGCGGCCAGTCGGTGGCGTTACGGGGCTGACAGGGATCAGGAGTCAGGAATCAGGAATCAGGAATCAGGAGGCATATTCCCTGACGCCTGCCTCCTGATCCCTGGTACCTGATCCCCTGCTAAATCGGCCGGTGCATCCGGCCG
>JASHWN010000204.1 GCA_030044035.1 Xanthobacteraceae bacterium | reverse complement strand
CGGCGCGCGTGCCGGCGATCTCGATTGCGTTCTTCACCGCCTTCATCGGCGCGAGCGGATCGGCGCCGCGCAAGACTTTGCCGCCGGCGTCGCCGACCAGCCGCGCGATCGCCTCGGGACAGCTCGCCGGCTCCAGCAGCACGGTGCGTTTTGCCGCGCCGAGCGCAGCGAGGTCGCGCTCGAACGCGTCCGGCGCGCGCACGTCGGCGAGCGCGCCGAGCCGCGCGCGGATGTCGTCGCCGAGCTTGCGTGCATCGACGTAAAGCGCGGGCCGGCCATCCTTGGCAACGAGCGCGGAAGCCAGCACCACAGGCGTATGCGGAATATCGCTGCCGCGGATGTTGAAGAGCCAGCACACGTTCTGCGGATCCGGCACCGCCAGCGCGTCGGCCTTGGCCTTTTGAATCTCGGCGCGCACGCGCGCGACTTTTTCCGCCGCGTCTTCGCCGGCGTATTTGCGCCCATGCACCACCGCCGCGCCGCGCGGCGGCGGCGGCCGGTCGGTCCAGATGGCGTCGATCGGATTGTCGGCAACCGACACCAGGCTGGCGCCGGCCGCCGCGCAGGCCTTGGCGAGCCGTTCGGCGCCGTCGACGGTGTGCAGCCAGGGCGAATAGCCGAGCTTTTGTCCCGCTTTCAGATTGGCTTCGATCCAGGCCGGCGGCGGGTGCTCGACCAGATGGTCGATGAGAAAAATCGCGCTGTCGATTTCGTCCTTGGCCTGCAGCTGGTAGCGGCCGTCGACGAACAGCACGGCGCGGTCGGCGAGCACGATGGCGACGCCCGCCGAGCCGGAAAAACCGCTGATGAAGGCGAGCCGCGCCGCGCAGGGCGGCACGTATTCGTTCTGATAGCGGTCGGCGCGCGGCACGACAAAGCCGTCGAGCCCGCGCCGCGCCAGCTCGGCGCGCAACGCCGCGACGCGCGGCGCGGTCGCGCCACGCTCGGTGCGGTCGTCGAACGATTGGAAGCGGGCCTCGAACATGCGCACAATTTAGCAAGACCTTCGCCCGAAGGGGAGGGTCGAGGCGCGCACGAACACCAGGGTGGTCCAGCCGTCGACATCGATGCGCCGCTGCAAGGTCAAGCCGTGATAGGCGGCGACGACGGCGTTGACCTGCTCCGGCAGGATGCCGGACAGAACGATGCGTGCGCCGGGCGCGAGTTTTTGCATCAGTTGTGCGGCGAAGCGTTGCAGCGGCCGCAGCAGAATATTGGCGAACACGAGGTCGAACGGCGCGCGGCGGCGCAAGCCGGCGACGCCGTCGGCGCGCCGCACCTCGACCAGCGGCCCGGCGCCGTTGCGCCGCGCATTTTTGCGCGCGGCATCGACGGCCTGCAGGTCGATATCGGTCGCCAGCACGCGGCGGTGCAGCGCGCCCGCCGCGGCGATGGCGAGCACGCCCGAGCCGGTGCCGAGATCGAGAATCCGCGGTCCATGTACCGTCAGCCTGAGGTGCGAGCGAAGCGAGCCTCGAAGGGCGACGGCATCCAAATCGGCTTTAGCCGATTTGGACACTAAACCTGCCGAAATCGAACGAGGCCGATTTCGGTTGGCGCCTCGGCCGTTCATCCTTCGAGGCGCGCCTTTGGCGCGCACCTCAGGATGACGGTGAACGGGAGCATGTGACCGCGCCTTGCAGATCGCATCGAGCGCCAAGAGGCAGCCGCGCGTAGTGCCGTGGTGGCCGGTGCCGAAAGCGAGCGCCGCCTCGATCTCGATGCCGATCCGGTGCGGCGCGATGCGCGCGCGGTCGTGGGCGCCGTGCACGACGAAGCGGCCGGCTTCGACCGGCGTAAGCCCGGCGAGGCTCTGCTTGACCCAATCCGCCGTGGCAACGCGGCCAAAGCGCAGCGCCGATGCGGCGATGCCGGCGCTCACGGCGACATCCCGCACGGCGTCGGCATCGACGGTGCGGCCGAAATAAAGGATCACGCGGCAGTGACCGCTGGCGGCATCCACGATGCTCACAGCGGTTTCGCCGGCGAAGCGCTCGGCGAACGCGTCAGCAAGCCGATGCGCCGCATGTTGCTCGGTTTCGACGGCGGCGGTGAACTGGTTCGGCGAAGGCGATTGTCTGGACGAAGCCATTGGCGAGACAAGTCAGTTTCGGCTTGCGCACATAATTCACAATGAATCCGGCTGAGCGAGTGTGATGGGCAGGCGCTTTGTCATTCAACTTTCATGCACAGCCTTATCCGCTGTTTTTCCCCACCGTTTGCCGCTCTGAGTCACGAGCTTGTCAACGGCGGGCGCGCCGGATTGGGTTAGCATGGAACCACGCGCAATGCTGGAGAGACGATAATGCCGGAGACGATAATGAGCGGGATGACAAGGCGGGCGACTTTAGCGACGATTTCAGCCGCTGGACTGTCGGGCGGCTTTTGGCTCGGCCTCGCGGCCGGCGGCGTGCAGGCGCAGGGCGCGCCCGACTATGCAAAGCTCCTCGCCGCGCCGGACCGCAGCGAGGCCGACCGCAAGGCCGACCAGCGCCGCGACCCGACGCCGTTTCTGGTGTTCGCCGGCGTCCGCCCCGGCATGAAGGTGCTCGATATGGGCGCCGGCGGCGGCTACTCGACCGAACTGATGGCGCGCGCGGTGGCGCCGAACGGCATCGTCTACGGCCAAAATCCGGCCGACCTCGGCGACAAGCCGAAGACCACCTTCGAGACGCGGCTGAAAACGCCGGCGATGCAGAACGCGCGCGCCGATTATCGGCCGTTCGACGATCCGATCCCGCCGGACGTGCACGACCTCGATCTGATCACCTTCCTGTTCTTCTATCACGATACCTGCTACATGAACGTCGACCGCGCCGCGATGAACCGCAAAATGTTCGCCGCGCTCAAGCCCGGCGGCTTGCTGGTGATCGCCGATCATTCGGCGCTGCCGGGGCAGGGCACCTCGGTGGTCAAGACGCTGCACCGCATCGAGGAAGCGACGCTGCGCCAGGAAGTCGAAGCCGCCGGCTTCCATGTCGCCGGCGAAGGCAATTTCTGGCGCAATCCGAACGATACCCACGACTTCGTCAGCTACAAGCCGGTCATGCCGGTCGACAATTTCGTGCTGAAATTTCAGAAGCCGATGTGATCTGCGTCATTCCGAGGCGCGGGCCGCAGGCCCGCGAACCCGGAATCCATAATCCCTGAAATCAAAGAACGTAATGAGGCGCTGCAAATGGTTCTGCGACGCCTGTGGTTATGGATTCCGGGTTCGCCGCTACGCGGCGCCCCGGAATGACGATGTTTGCTCAATACTGCGAATAGCCGCCGTAATACGCTTGGCCGCCGTAAGGCTGGCCGTAAGCCGGCGCCGGCTGCGGCGGGAATCCAGAGCGGTTGTCATAACCCGGCTGCTGTTGTGGCGGTCGGGCGTAGTAGCCCTGCTGGCCGTAGCCTTGCTGGCCGTAGGCCTGGTCGCCGTAAGTGCGCCGGCCGTAAGTCTGGTCATAAGCCGGCTGGCCGGAGTAAGGCGACGCCTCGCCGTAAATCGGTTGCCCATAGCCCGGCTCGGTCTCCGCCTGCTGCGGCCCTTGGCGGCGCGCGATCAGCGGTCCGCGGGCCGGGATGCGGCCGCGCACGATCACGCTGGTGTTCTCCATGCCCTCGGACTTGACGATGTCGAACAGCACCGCGGCATTGGCGGGCGACAGCCGCACGCAGCCATGCGATACCGCCATGCCGAGATGCGGCGTGTCGGAGAAGCCGTGGATGGCATGGCCCGCCATGTCGAAGAAGATCGAATGCGGCATCGGTGCATCTTCGTACTCGTTCGAGTAATGCATGGCCTCCATGCGGTTCGGCTTGAAGGTGCCGTCCGGCGTGTTGTAACCGGCCCGCCCGGTCGACACCGCCCAGTCGTAGCGGGTGGCGCCGTCGACCGTGACCAGCATGCGCTGCGAGCCCTGGTCGATGGTGATGACGACGTTGGCGGCAGCCGGCGCGGCGAGCGGCAG
>JASHWN010000203.1 GCA_030044035.1 Xanthobacteraceae bacterium | reverse complement strand
TTCTGGGCGCCAAGCCCGGCGGAATTGACCACCGCGTCGAACTCCATCACGCCGGCGTCGCCGCCGCCGAACGCGACCTGCCAGTGCAGCGCCTTATAGGCCATACGCTCGACCGGGGTGGCGAACGCGATCATGCCGCCGCTTTCTTCCAGCTCGCCCCACAGCGCCAGCATGAAACCGTGGCTGTCGATGATGCCGGTCTCGTGCGACCACAGCGCGCCGATGCAGGACAATTCCGGCTCCAAGGTGCGCGCCGCATTGCCGCCGATGATTTCGGTGTTCTCCACGCCGTTGGCTAAAGCCTGCCCGGCGATGCTCTCGACCTTGGCGAGCTCGGCGGCGTTGGTCGCCACCACGAGCTTGCCGCATTTTTGGTGCGCCACGCCGTGCGAGGCGCAAAACTCGTACAGCATGCGCCGGCCGCGCACGCAGTGCACCGCGCGGCTCGAGCCGGTCGGATAGTACAGGCCGCCGTGAATGACCTCGCTGTTGCGCGAGGACACGCCGTTGGCGATGCCGCCGGTCGCCTCGGCGACGGTCACGTCATGGCCGCGCCGCGCCGCCTCGCGCGCGACCGCAAGCCCGATGACGCCGGCGCCGACGACGAGGATTTGCATGCAGGAATAGCCTTTACGTCATTCCGGGCGCGCCCCGGAATGGCGCCGCTAATCCCTTTTCCACGGAATGATCAGGCGCTCAAGCTCGTTGAGCGCCACGGTCAGCACGAAGCCGATGATCGCGATCATGAACAGGCCGACATACATCTGCTCGACCGAGAACGTCTCCCACGCCGTCCAGATCATGTAGCCGAGCCCGCTCTTGGCGCCGATCATCTCGGCGATGGCGATCAGAATGAGCCCGATGCCGATGCCGAGCTTGAAGCCGCTCATGATCACCGGCAGCGCGCCCGGCAGCGCGATGGTCCAGAACGTCTTCCAGCGGTTGGCTTTGTAGTTGCGGCCGACGTCGAGATAGATGCTGCTGATGCCGAGCACGCCGGTGGTCGAGTTGATCACCACCGGAAAGAACACGCCGACCGCGACCATGAAGATTTTCGAGCCTTCGCCGAGGCCGAAGATGAGCAAAGCGAGCGGCAGGATGGCGCTTTTCGGAATCGGATAGGTCGCCGCGATCAACGGATCGAACACGGCACGCACCCAGCGGTTCAAGCCCATGGCGATGCCGAGCACCAAAGCCGGCACGCCGCCGATCAGCGCGCCGAGCGCGAGCCGGCGCAGGCTGACCAGCGTATTGGAGATCAACTCGCCCGAGCGCAGCATGTCGATCAGCACCGCGATCACGCTCGACGGCGCCGGAAAAAAGCGCGTGTCGATGACGTGCAGCCGCGCCGCGATTTCCCAGACCGCAAGCAGCACGATCGGCGAGGCGATGCCGAGCAGGCGCTCGCGCGCCCGCACCGACAGCGCAAAACTTTGCTCGGGCGCGGCGACGATGGTTTGCGTGCTCACGACGGCTGGCCTTCTTTCTTAGAGCGGGATGGAGTTAGCTCGAACCAGTACCTCGTCATTGCGAGGAGCCAACGGGTCCGGCCCGAAGTGGCCGGCCCGATGACAAGCTCCGCGACGAAGCAATCCAGTACGGCGGCGCCGCGCCGGATTGCTTCGCTTCGCTCGCAATGACGAGCGCGTGGCTCGATCTAAAATCATCATGCTCTGGCTTGCTTGTCCTGCTCGGCGTCCTGGTTCTCCTGGTCGCGGGCGCGCTGTACCTCGTCGCGCAGCTCCGACCAGATGCGGTGTATGAGCTCGCCGAATTCCGGCGCCTTCTGCAGCTCGATGATGGCGCGCGGCCGCGGCAGCGGTACGCGGACAAAACATTTCACCCGCCCGGGCTGCGCCGTCATCACCATGATGCGGTCGCCGAGATAAACCGCCTCGTCGACGCTGTGGGTGATGAACACCACGGTCTTTTTCTGCTCGTCCCAGATGCGCAGCAGCTCCTCCTGCAACAGCAGCTTGTTCTGCGCGTCGAGCGCCGAGAACGGCTCGTCCATCAAGAGGATTTCCGGATCGTTGGCGAAGGCGCGCGCGATCGAGACGCGTTGCTTCATGCCGCCGGAGAGCTGGTGCGGAAAATAGTCGGCGAAGCGAGCGAGCCCGGTGCGGTCGAGGTAATGGCCGACGCGCTCCTTGATCAGGCTCGCCGGCGCGTTGCGCATGCGCAAGCCATAAGCGGCGTTGTTCCACACTGTCATCCAGGGAAAGATCGATTCGCCCTGGAACACCATGGCGTTTTCCGGCCGGTCCGATCCGGCGGGGACGTCGATTTCGATGGTGCCGGAAGTCGCGGTCTCGAGCCCGGCGAGAACCCGCAGCAACGTGGTCTTGCCGCAGCCGGACGGGCCGACGATCATGAAAAACTCGCCGCGCCCGATATCGAGCGACACGCCGTCGATGGCGGTGAGCCGGCCGAAGGTTTTGTGCAAATCGCGGATGCGGATCGCCGGCTGCGCGAGCGCCGGCTGACGCTCGGCTGCCGGCAACGGTTCGACGGAGCGCAGATGGGTGACGGTTTGGCTCATTGAGCGTGCGTCGGGTTCTCGCAATTCGTGCGGCCGATTTTAAGTACTCAACGGCCATTGTGCCGGGCTAGGCCGCCGATCTCAACTCATCGTCCCGGTCATTGAAAGCAAATCCAAGCTGCCGCTATAAGGACCGGTCTGGACCGGCCGCGTGGCGCGGTTTTGTGTCGCAGGGAAAGCGTCGGCCTGGCGGTCGCGGCGAGAAGCAAAGGGGCGTGCCATGGCGGAATCGGTGGTTCGGGTCTGTGCGCAGGCCGATGTCGCGCCCGACAGCGCCAAAGCGTTCGAGGTCGGCGAGCGGCGGCTCGCGGTGTTCAATATCGGCGGCACGTTCTACGTCACCGACGACGAGTGCACCCACGCCGCGGCGAGTCTCGCCGAGGGCATGCTCGACGGCGACGTCATCGAATGCTGCCTGCATTTCGGCGCCTTCCATGTGCCGACCGGCGCGGTGAAGGCGCCGCCGGCCTCGGTGGCGCTGCGCACCTACAAGGTGGAGCTGCAGGGCGACGACATCTTTGTCGATCTCGACCGCGACGCCGCCGGCGCGCCGGCGTGACCGTTGTGGCGTCGCCTTCCGATCCGGCGCCTATCGGTCTCGGTATCGCCGGGCTCGGCATGGCGGGCGCCGTGATGGTGCAAGCGGCGGCGGCGCATAGCGGCTACACTTTGCGGGCTGCGGCCGATCCACATCCCGCACCCCGCGCTGCATTCGCTCGCGATTTTAACGTCAACGCCTACGACGACATTGCCGCTTTGTGCGCCGATCCGACGGTCGAGGTGGTCTATATCGCCACGCCGCATCAGTTTCACGCCGCGCACGCCATCCTCGCCGCCGAACACGGCAAGCACATTATTCTGGAAAAGCCGATGGCGCTGAGGCTCGCCGACTGCGACGCCATCATTGCCGCGGCCGAGCGCAACACGGTGCATCTGATCGTGGGACATACTCATTCCTTCGATCCTGCCATACACGTCATGTGGCTGATGATCTCGTGCGGCGCGCTCGGTCGGCTCGGAATGATTCATAGTTTCAACTACACCAACTTTCTGTATCGCCCGCGTCGTCCGGAAGAGCTCGATACTGCAAGAGGCGGCGGCATCCTCTTTAATCAAGTCCCTCACCAGATCGACATTGTGCGTCTTCTGGGCGGCGGTCTTGTGCGGAGCGTGCGAGCGCAGACGACCGTGCTCGATCCGGCACGGCCGACCGAAGGAAGCTGTGCGGCGCTGTTGCAATTCGAGAACGGCGCTGCGGCCTCGCTGGTCTACAGCGGCTACGACTACTTTGACTCCGACGAGTGGCATTTCAACATCAGCGAACGCGGGGCGCCGAAAACGCTCGACCACGGCGCGGCTCGCCGCGCGCTGATGAAGATTGCCGACGAGGCGCGCGCCCGCACCGAAACGTTCGCTTACGGTTCGAGCCAACCCGGACTGCCGCCGCATCAGCCGCATTTCGGCATCACCATCGCGACCTGCGAAAAGGCGGAATTGCGCGCCACCGCCGATGGTCTGATGCAGTACGACCAATGGGGCGCGCATAAAATCAATATTGAGCGTCAATCGGGTATCCCCGGCAGGCACCAAGTTCTAGACGAGATGGGCCGCACACTGCGGCACGGCATGCGGGCCACCCATGATGGCCATTGGGGCAAAGCAACGCTTGAGGTGGTGCTTGCCATTGAGGAATCAGCGGCAGAGGGACGCGAAATTGTTCTCAAACATCAGCTCAAGGTGCCCGTCGAGGAAACCACTCCAAGCGAAAATGAAGGCGAGGTCCGTTAGGTGTGAATAGATCCAGCAGGCGATTGCCGGCATGCACGCCTTAAATGCGAAATTCTTATGACACATATATCGGCAGTATATATTTATGTAATGTTTATACACTGCAGTCGGCACAGTTTATGGGTCTGGCCTTTTGGGTTGTGAGCTGAAAGCGAACAGGTAAAGTCCGCGGCGCAGGAAGGGGAAAGTACTGCAATAATCAATGTCTTTTTGGCTAGGAGAACCACGCCAAATTGCCATCGGAAAACGGAATCCTCCCGCGGAACGTAAAACCTTGAGTAAATCTCTGATAAACGGAGGTTCACGAGGTTCGGCACCACGCGCCAGTCGTGCCGCGAGTAAGTCGTTACAGGCACGAACGAGCACCCGCGCAGGCACAGCAGATTGTCCTCGCGCATCAGACGCAGCACGCGCTTGCGGTTCACCGCAAGGCCTTCATGGCGTAGTTGCGCGGCGATCAGCCGATAGCCGTAATGGCGGTGCGCCAGCGCCAGGCGCTGGATCGCATCACGCACCGCGGTTTCTTCCTGGCGCGGCGCTGATGCCGCCCAGTGCCGATAATAGCCGGCACGGCTGACGCCGGAAAGCTTGCACATCCGCTCGATCGTGAGGCCGCCTTGCGGCGGGGGGTCGCCAGCACTCGGATCACCGCGTAGACCCCGTCACGCCAGGCCCGGTGCTCGGCCGGCCTGCTGCCCTGACCTGCCGCAAGGCTTGCCGAAAAAATCGAGTTCAACCTGCTGCTGGCCGACCTTGCGCTCCAGTTCGGCAATGCGCTGGCGCGCGACTTCAAATTCCGTAGCCGGCACCTCGGCCATTGCCGGTGTAGCCGAGTCGTACCTAACCGGCTTGTCCTCCACCGGGTCGACGGTCCCCGGATTGCACTTCGTGCAATCCGGGCTACGGTTATGCGATGAATGAGGTCATAACAGTGCACGCTCCCGCAACCGTAACCGCAACGCGCGACGCTTCGCTCAAGGCCCGCCGCGCCATGCATGGCGCCAACAAGCTGCAGATCGGCCTGTTCGGCCCCAATTGCTCGTCCGGCCGCGCCGTGACGCTGGTGCCGGAGCGCTGGTCCGGCAACTGGCCGGACAACAAACGGCTGGCGCAGCTCGCCGACGAGACCGGCATCGACTTTCTGCTGCCGATCGGCCGCTGGAAGGGCTATGGCGGCGACACCGATTACCAGGGCACCACGCTCGAGACCATCACCTGGGCGACCGCGCTGCTGGCGACGACCAAGCGCATCACCGTGTTCGGCACCGTGCATGCGCCGATCTTCAATCCGGTGGTGGCGGCCAAGGAAATGGTCACCGCCGATCACGTCGGCGAAGGCCGCTTCGGCCTCAATATCGTGGTCGGCTGGAACGAGGGCGAGTTCGACATGTTCGGCGTCGAGCAGCGCCAGCATGAGGACCGCTACGACTACGCCCAGGAATGGATCGACGTCATCAAGATGATCTGGTCCGACCGCGAGGATTTCGCCTTCAAGGGCAAGTATCTCGACATGAAGGGCATCCGCGGCAAGCCGAAGCCGTATGGCGGCGCCGGCACGCGGCCGGTGATCATGAATGCCGGCTCGTCGCCGACCGGCCAGGCGTTCGCGGTGCGCAATTGTGATGCGTTCTTTCTGCAGGCCTCGCGCACCTCGCTGGACGACACCGCGCAGAAAGTGCGCAACGCGCAGGCCGCCGGGCGCGCGCAGGGCCAGGAGATCGGCTGCTATACGGTCGGCGTCGTCACCTGCCGGCCGACGCGCAAGGAAGCCGAGGAGTATTTCCAGCACTGCATCGTCGAGCACGCCGACTGGCGCGCCGTCGACGGCATTCTGGCGCTGAAAAACATTTCGCCGCAGACCGTGCCGATGCAGGAATATGTTTTGAAGCGCAGCCAGTACGCCCAAGGCATGGGCGGCCTGCCAATCGTCGGCGACCCGGACTATGTCACGGCGCAGCTCGCCGATTTGAGCAAAGCCGGGCTGACCGGCATCGCCATCTCGCTCGTCAATTACATCGACGAACTGCCGTACTTCGTCGACGAAGTGTGCGGCCGCTTGGAGCGGATGGGGTTGCGGGCGAAGGTGAAGCGAGAGGGCTTGTGAGCCGGAGCGGGCGCATGCCTTTCTTCCTCACCCCGAGGTGCTCGGCGCGAAGCGCCGAGCCTCGAAGGGCGAGGCCGCGGCGCCTGTACGCGAATGCGCCCATGCCTGGCCTCGTGCACTACCGCCGGCTCGCGAGCGGGGTGCCGCGCTTTTTGTTGTAGCGGTTGATTTGCACGCGCTCCCAGACGCCGTTGAGGTGATAGGGGTCGCTGCGCGTGAAGGCATCGACCGCGGCGCGCGTCGCCGCGTCGATGACGAAGATGCTGCCGACCGGCGTTTCGCCGTCGTCGCCGACCAGCGTGCCGGCGGTTACCACGTCGACGGCGTGGTCCTCGGCGCGGTCGAGATGGATGCGATGCGCCCGATAATGCTTGGCGCGGGTCGGCAGGATGTTTTCCTTATCGAGCGCGTGCACGACGAACAGCATCGGGTGATCTTACTCCTCCCCCGCTTCGCCGGGAAGCACGTAGCGCGGATTAGCGAAAGCGTAATCCGCCGTAACGCGAACGAATTGGCGGATTACGCTAACGCTGATCCGCCCTACGCCTATGCGCCATTGCCGGTGATAAGCAGGATCACGCCGATGATGGCGCGTGTGGCGCGCGCGATCGCTATGGAGATGACGTTGAGATCGAGATCGAATTGCGCGCCAAGCAGCGGCAGCACGATCAAAAGCCCGATCAGGGTAACGAGACCGTAAGGCTCGAGCCGCGCCAGCGGCGCCGCCAGCGGCTTGGGCAGCACGCCGACCAGGATGCGGCCGCCGTCGAGCGGCGGGATCGGCACCAGATTGAATACGGCGAGCACGACGTTGAGCACCAGCGCGTTGCGCAAATTCTCGCCGACGAAACGCACCATCAGATCGGGCGCATAGGCGAGCAGGTGAAAGCCGAGCGCCGCGAGTATCGCCAGGATCAGGTTCATGAGCGGGCCCGCTGCCGCGACCAGGATCATGTCGCGGCGCGGATGGCGCAGCGCGCGAAAGTTTACCGGCACCGGCTTGGCATAGCCGAACAGGAACGGCGAACGGGCCAGCAGCAGCAGCGCCGGCAGCACGATGGTGCCGAACGGGTCGATGTGCTTGAACGGATTGAGGCTGACGCGGCCGAGCCGCCAGGCGGTGTCGTCGCCGAGCAGATGGGCGACGATACCGTGCGCCGCCTCGTGGAACGTCACCGCGATCAGGACCGGCAAGAGCCAGACCGAAATCTCGTAGCCGATCATATTGAATTGTGGAGTCATGAACCTGCTGCTGCCGTCGGTGCGATAAGGACGATGGCTTTAGCAGCCGGCCCGCCGTTCGGCCAGCGGCGGGCGTTCCACGTTCCGCTCGTCCCCGCGAAAGCGGGGACCCAGTGCGCTTACTGGGATTCAGAGCAGCCGCTGGATTCCCGCTTGCGCGGGAATGAGCGGAATTCCTGCCGGCGCCGGGTCAGTTCGCCGCGCGCGGCGCCAGCGGCACCGCCGGCTCGCGCGCCGTGGCGCGGATCTCGTCTTCGAATTCGCGCAGCTCGGTGTCGTCGAGCGTCTCCTTGTCGAGCAGCATCTTGGCGCCGCGCTCCAACAGATCGCGGTGAACCTTGAGGATAGTCACGGTGCGGTCGAACGAGGCCTGCACGATGTGCTGCACCGCCTGGTCGATGGCGTGCGCGGTCTCGTCGCTGTAGCGGCGGTCCTGCCAGCCCTCCGGTGCCGGCGTGTTGATCAGGAACGGCGAGCGCGGGCTCTCGTAGGACACCGGACCCAAGTCCTTGTCCATGCCGAAGCGCATGACCATGTCGCGGGCCATATCGGTGACCTTGGCGAGGTCGTCGGCGGCGCCGGTCGACAGGTGGCCGAACACGATCCATTCCGCGGCACGGCCGCCGAGCAGCACCGCCATCTTGTTGTCGAGTTCCTCGCGCGTCATCAGGAAGCGATCCTCGGTCGGCCGCTGAATGGTGTAGCCGAGCGCGCCGATGCCGCGCGGGATGATCGAGACCTTGTGCACGCGGTCGACGCCCGGCAGCGACATCGCGGTCAGCGTGTGGCCCATCTCGTGATAGGCGACGACCTGGCGCTCCTTGGCATTGAGCACGCGCTTGCGCTTTTCCAGCCCGGCGATGATGCGTTCCACCGCGCTGGTGAAATCGTTCATCGTGATCTGGCTGGCGCGACGGCGTGTTGCGACCAGCGCCGCTTCGTTGACGAGATTGGCGAGGTCTGCTCCGGTAAAGCCGGGCGTCAGCGCGGCGATCTGCTCGGGATCGACGTCGGGGGCGAGCTGGTGTCCCTTGAGGTAGATTTTGACGATGTCGATGCGGCCGGCCTTGTCGGGGCGGTCGACCAGAACCTGGCGGTCGAAGCGGCCGGCGCGCAATAGCGCCGGATCGAGAATCTCCGGCCGGTTGGTGGCGGCGATCAGGACCAGGCCGGTGCGCGAATCGAAGCCGTCGAGCTCGACCAGGAGCTGATTGAGCGTCTGTTCCTTCTCGTCGTGGCCGCCATAGGGGAAGGCGCCGCGGGCGCGGCCCATGGCGTCGAGCTCGTCGATGAAGATGATCGCCGGCGCCTTGGCGCGGGCCTGCTCGAACAGGTCGCGCACGCGGGCGGCGCCGACGCCGACGAACATTTCGACGAATTCCGAGCCGTTGATCGAGAAAAACGGCACGCCCGCTTCGCCGGCCACGGCGCGCGCCAATAGCGTCTTGCCGGTGCCGGGCGGCCCGACCAGCAGCACGCCTTTGGGGACCCGGGCGCCGAGCCTGCCGTATTGCTTGGGGTCTTTGAGGAACTGGACGATCTCCTCCAGCTCTTCCTTCGCCTCGTCGACGCCGGCGACGTCGGCGAAGGTGGTCTTGGTGTCGGACTCGACGTAGATTTTCGCCTTGCTGCGGCCGATCGACATCATGCCGCCGAGGCCTTGATTTTGCGCGACACGGCGGAACCAGAATACCCAGATGCCGAAGAACAGCAGCGTCGGCACTACCCACGACAGTAAGGTGCTCAGAAACGTGTTTTGCGGCTGGCCGGAAAATTCGACGTTATACTTCTGCAGCTCTTGCGCCAGGTTGGGCGGCACCCGGGTGGTGACAAAGTTCTTCTTGCCGTTTTCCGACTCCTTGTAGGTGCCCTCGATGGTGTCGCCCGAGACCTTGACCTGGGCAACCTTGCCGGCCTTCAGATCGTTGAGGAATTGGCTGTACGGGACGACCTCGACCTGTTGATTGTAACTGAACAGCTGTTGCAGGACGATAATGCCGAAGATCGCCGCCAGGAAATACCAGACGTGCCAGAGGTTCTTCTTGTTCATCGGCAATCTCCTGCGTGATCGTCAATGCGGGCGACGGCAGCCAAGTTCCTTCCTGCCGGGCCTCTGCAGCGGCTAGGATAGCACCGCTCGGGGTGCAGAAAACCGCGCTCGGAGGCGAGCATGAGCTATCGCAAGAAATTTATGGTCGAGCCCGGCGCCAAAGTGCGGCTCGGCAAGATCGACCCGGATTTTACAGGAAAGCGCATCTCGCGCCAGGATGCGATCGACGCCGCGGCGCGGCAGGTCGAGCGCATCGCCCGGCTGCAATATCTGCTTTACGCCGATGCCAGCCAGGCGCTGCTCGTCGTGCTGCAGGGCTTGGACGCCGCCGGCAAGGACGGGCTCATTCGTCACCTGTTCACGGGCGTCAATCCGCAGGGCGTCGTCGTGGCCCCCTTCAAAAAACCAACCGATGTCGAAGCTGCCCACGATTTTCTCTGGCGCGTTCACCGGGCGGCCCCCGCCAAGGGGGAAATCGCCATCTACAATCGCTCGCATTACGAAGACGTTCTGGTCGTGCGCGTGCACAAATGGGTGCCGCACGCGGTCTGGTCCAAGCGCTACGATCTGATCAACGATTTCGAGACAACCCTGAGCGAAAACGGTACCCGCATTCTCAAGTTCTATTTGCACATCAGCCCGGAGGAACAACTGGAACGTTTCAAAGAACGTCTCGACGATCCCACGCGGCAGTGGAAGATCAGCGAGGCCGATTACAGCGAACGCGAGTACTGGCCGCAATATATCGAAGCCTACGAGGACGCGCTCGAGCGTACCAGCAGCAAGCACGCGCCCTGGTACGTCATCCCGTCCAATCACAAATGGTTTCGCAACCTCGTGGTGTCGCAAATCATCGCCGACACCATGGACGACATGGAGCTGACGCTGCCGCGGGCGCGGGTCGATCTGGCGTCGATCCGGCGCAAATATCATGCCGCCAAGCGCGAACAGGCCGGCGAAGGCGCCAAGGCCGACAAGGCCGCCAAGGCCGCCGCGAGCTGATCGCCGCGGCACAGCGATGCATGGCAGGCATTGCCGGCTGATTGAGGCGGGCGACATTCCGCGTTAGCCTGAAGTATCCGGCGACACCGGTTCGAAAGGTCAGGCCATGCAGGAAGCCATCGACATAAGCGGCACGCGCGATCTCTGGGTCAGGCCGCTGTCGCCGGCATGCGGCGCCGAACTCGGCGGCGTCGACCTGACGCGGCCGCTCGCCGAGCACGCGGTGCGCGCCATCAAGGACGCCTGGAACGAGCACATTGTGCTGGTGTTTCGCGGCCAAAAGCTGTCGCAGGACGACCAGCTGCGCTTTGCCTCCTATTTCGGCGACCTCGGCAGCCGCAAGAAGGCGCCGGAGCCGCTGCGGGCGCGGGCTGAAGGCGTCCAGCAGGACCACGAAAAAGTTCTGCTCGTCACCAATATCAAGGTCGAGGGCAAGCCGATCGGTGCCTTCGGCGACGGCGAGTTCTGGTTCCACATCGATTCCGGCTACGCGCCGCGGCCCTACAAGTACACATTTCTCTACGCGCTCGAACTGCCGTCGCGCGGCGGCAACACCAAATTCTCCAACATGTACATGGCCTACGATGCCGTGCCGCCCGCCCTTAAGGCGAAACTCAAAGGCAAGAAGGCGCTGCACATTCACGAGTACAATCGCGCCAAGCAGGCGAATTCGGCGGGCGACATCAGCGACATTCCGCATCACTCACACCCGGTCTTCGTCACCCACCCCGACACCGGGCGCAAGACATTGTTCGTCGACCGGCTGATGACGACGCGGATCGAGGGTTTGAGCGAACCGGACAGCGACACCATTCTCGATCAGCTCTACGAGATCGGCGAGCGGCCCGCCTTCATCTACGAGCACGTCTGGCAGCTCGGCGATTTCGTCATGTGGGATAATCGCTGCACCATCCACGCCCGCACCGACTTTCCCAAAGAAGAGCGGCGCCTGTTGCGCCGCTGCACGGTCGAAGGCGAGCCGTTATACGAGTGAACAAAGCAATGCCCAATCCGCGTCTTCCGGTGTTCGACAAATTCATTGCCGATCTGCGCGCCATCTGGGCGGCACAAAGCGACGACGGCGCCCGCATGGCGAGGGCTAAGCCGTTGCTCGAACGCTTGGTGATGGAGCCGACGCTGAAGGCGCATTCGGCGGGCTGGCCGTCTACCGAAGGCCGCAAGAACCTGCTGCTCTACGTCGATCCCGACTACCACTTCGTCATCAACGGCGTGGTGCGCGTGCCGGGCCGCACCGGCAGCATCCACGACCACGCCGACGCGTGGGTGCTGTACGGCGTGCTCGACGGCACCGAGAGTTTGGAGCGGTTCGATCGCGTCGACGACGGCAGCCGGCCCGGCTATGCGGAAGTCAAGCTCAGCTCGGTGACGACTGGCTCGCAAGGCAAGGTCGATCTGGTGCCGCCGCGCGCCATTCACGCCGAGCAGGGCGGCCCGACCCGCTCGGTCGCGGTCATCGTGCGCAGCCAAAAACTCGGTGAGGGCACCGTGCTGCAGCACCGCTACGACCGCGCCGCCAACACCGTGGTCGAGCAATACGGCCCGACGCAGATTCCGTATGACGTGGCGTGATCCGCACTAACCAATAAACCTTTTTGTGTCATCATCCGCGAAAGCGGATGATCCAGTAGCCGCCGCGCCCGCCGCGAGTACTGGATGCTCCGCTTTCGCGGAGCATGACAGGTCGGAATTTTTCGGTATCAAATCACTTCTTCGGTCTTGTCGTCGGTCTCGCCGTAGCGGCGCATGGTGGCGGGCTTGGTGCCGGCGTAAAGTTTCTCCAGCCCGGGTGCGATCTTGGCGTTCTCGCGCTCGAACAGTGAGTTGCCGGCGAGATCGCTCTCGACCAGGAACGGGCCGAATTTTTCCACGTCGAGCACCCACACCGCCTGCGCCAAGCCCAGCTCTGCCAGCCAATAGACGCCGGCGACGCGCTTGATGCCGCGGCCGAGCAGCGCGCCGGTGCCGTAGCCGACGGTGGTCAGATAGACCGCGTTGTTGGGCACGAAGAATTCCCGATAGGTCGCCGCGGTCATGCCGCCTTTGCCGATGATGACGTTGCAGCCGGAGATCTTGAACCAGCCGTCGAGCCATTTGGCGAAACGGAACGAGGCGGTGGCGGTGACGGCGCCGACCGTATAGCTGCCGTCGGGATTGACGCTGGCGGCCGGCGAACAGTGAAAGTTCGCGGTGCCGAGCGCGGCCTTGCCGGCCGGCATGCCGGCGCCGTCCTCGATGGCGTGCTTGTAGACGCCCTCGCGGGCGGTGAAGAGCCGGCCGGTCAGATAGGCGACCGAACCGATTTCGAGCTTGCGCAGGTCTTCGGTGCGCGCGGGGAGGGCGAGGTGGATAGTTTTCAGGTCGGGCATGGTTTGAACATCGCCTTCGTTTCCCGGATGCGGTGCAGCGCGCCAGCGGTGCACCGCTGATCCGGGACCTTCGCAGATTCAGCGTCCGTAACGATCCCGGGTCTGCGGCGCACCACTGCGTGCTGCGCCGCGCCCGGGAAACGTATGGCGTCTATTCCGCCGCCTCGGCCGCCTTGCGGCCCCATTCGACGGTTTCGCGCCGCATGTAATCGGTGAACCATAGCGGATCGGTGCGGAACGCCGCCTTGCCATCGGCGGCAATGCGCGCGCAGGCCCGCCGCGACGACAAGCAGAACATGTGCACCGACATCGGCATGCCGCCAGTATGGCAATAGCCGACCTCGATGTGGCAATCGATCACCATCGACGAGCCGACAAAGCCCATGGCGCCCATGCCGATCGAGTTGCCGAGCTCCTTGAATTCCTCCTCCAGCGCGGCGATGCGCGGATCGGGATTG
>JASHWN010000202.1 GCA_030044035.1 Xanthobacteraceae bacterium | reverse complement strand
TTGCGCATGTTCCAGCTCTACGTGCGCGGCGACGCCGCCTGGGTCGACGATTTCGTCGCGCGCGCCATCGCCAACAATTACGCGGCGTTCTGCCTGACCGTCGACACCGCCCATTACAGCCGGCGCGAGCGCGACATCGCCAAGCGCCACATCACCGGCGGCCGCCGCCGCGCCTCGGGCCGTGAGTTCCAGGAGGCGCTCGACTGGCGCACTGTCGAGCGCATCAAGTCGAAGTTCAAGATACCGCTCGCCATCAAGGGCATCGCCACCGCCGAGGACACCAAGATCGCGCTCGACCACGGCGTCGACTTCATCTTCGTCTCCAATCACGGCGGCCGGCAGCTCGATCACGGCCGCGGCTCGTTCGACGTACTGCCCGAAGTGGTCGAGGCGGTCGGCGGCCGCGCGAAAATCATTGTCGATGGCGGCTTCTATCGCGGCAGCGACGTGGTCAAGGCGATCGCCGCCGGCGCGCATCTGGTCGGGCTCGGCCGCATGCAGTGCTACGGCCTCGCCGCCGGCGGCCAGGCCGGCGTGATGCGCATGCTCGAACTCCTCGAGGACGAGGTGATCCGTTCGCTCGGTCTCCTTGGCGTCACCAGCCTCGGCAAGCTCGATACGTCGTATCTGCATCCGGCGCCGCCGACCAATCCGCCGAGCGTGTTCAGCGCCTTTCCGCATCTGGACATCGCGCCGTACCGGTATTGACGCGGGTGCGCCATTGCGCGGAGCAAAGCGACGAAGCAATCCCCCACCCTTCCCTCCCCCGCTTGCGGGGGGGTTAGGGAGGGGGCAACTGGATTGCTTCGCTTCGCTCGCAATGACGATGTTAAATCCACTCCGATCGCGGAGCGCCGTCGATCGCAACGGCAGCAAAAAGTTTCGAAAGGATTGTTTTGTCAAGGGTCTTTGACCGCCGAAGGCGGCGCTTCGCGCCCTTGACAACAAAATCCTTTCGAAACTTTTTGCCGCCGTTGCGATCGACGGCGCAGCGCGACCGGGGTAAGCGCCTCATATTCGGTCCTTACCTTGGGATTTCGCAACAGGCGAACTTTTAGCTTGTCAAATGGAAGCGTCCTTTTCATCGAAGGACTCCTAGCCGCGAAAGGCGAGCGGTATATCCCGAATTCGGAATGGGCGTAAGACGCAATGGGAGCTTGCCCATCGGCCGTGTCTCGATCGATTTGCAGTTGACGAAGCGCGCGGAGCCGGCTTGGTACGACGCAGAACTTTGCGAAAAACCTTCCGGAGGATCGCCCGATGCCCAGAACCAAACCGCCGTTCCGCGCCGACGTGGTCGGCAGCATTTTGCGCACCGCGCCGCTGAAGGAAGCGCGCGCCAAGCGCGAGAAGGCCGAGATCAGCGCCGCGCAGCTGAAGGACGTCGAGGACCGCGAGATCGAAAAGGTCATCAAGAAACAGGAGGAAGTCGGGCTGAAAGTCGCCACCGACGGCGAATTCCGCCGCTCGTGGTGGCATTTCGATTTCTACGGCATGCTCGACGGCGTCGAAATCTACGAGCTCGATCATGGCATTCAGTTTCAGGGCGTGCAGACCCGGCCGCGCTCGATCCGCATCACCGGCAAGCTCGGCTTCTCCAACCATCCGATGCTGGAGCATTTCAAGTTCCTCAAGGCGCACACGCGCGTGACGCCGAAGATGTGCATCCCGAGCCCGGCCACCATGCATTTCCGGCTCGAGCCGAACGCGATCGCCACCAAGGCGTACGCCGACCGCGATGCCATCTTCGACGATCTGGCCAAAACCTATCGCCAGGCGATCCGCGGCTTCTACGACGCCGGCTGCCGCTATCTGCAGTTCGACGACACCGCCTGGGCCTATCTGTGCTCGCAGGCCGAGCTGAAAAAGGCGCGCGAGCGCGGGCTTGCCGCCGACCGGCTCGCCGCCGATTACGGCCGCGTCATCAACGCCGCGCTCGACGGCAAGCCGGCCGACATGGTGGTGACGACGCACATCTGCCGCGGCAATTTCCGCTCGACCTGGATTTCCGAAGGCGGCTACGAGCCGGTCGCCCAGAAGCTGCTCGGTGAGCTGAACTACGACGGCTATTTCCTCGAATACGACACCGCGCGCGCCGGCGGTTTCGAGCCGCTGCGCTTCCTGCCCAAGGGCAACAAGATCGTGGTGCTCGGCCTCGTCACCACCAAGAGCGGGCAGCTGGAGAAGAAGGACGACATCAAGCGCCGCATCGACGAGGCGACCAAATACGCAGGCCTCGACCAGCTCTGCCTCTCCCCGCAATGCGGCTTCGCCTCGACCGAGGAAGGCAACGTTTTGGCCGAGGACGAGCAATGGGCCAAGCTGCGCATGGTGGTGGAGCTGGCGGAGCAGGTGTGGGGTTAGGTGGCGCTCAGCGGCGTTATGGCGGCTGTCCGGCGGCCAGTCGGCTGCGCAGCTCCGCGGTGAAGAGGACTGCGGAATTGTTCTCCGGCTTGGCCAAAACGGCGGCGTCGGCAGGGGCAAGCTTGGCAAGCGCAACGGCAATGAACCGATAGGCCTCGTCTTTGTTCGTTATCATGTGGACGAGGTCGATCGACAGCCAACATCGCTGTGCTTCGGCCGTGCGGCGCAACGAAGCGTCGGCAATAAATTGCGCGAAATCGGAAAACTCGGTGTACGGGCCGGGGACGCTTTGCACCATGAACAGGCCGGCGGCGCCGGGAATGGTGGACTTGACGAGAAACTGGCCGGGGATGCGAGCGCCGACGACAAAGTTCGCTTGCTGCTCGAGCGGCACAAACTTGCCCGGATAGAGTTCGTCGAGGGCCTTGCTCAGCGACTGAACGTCGAGGTCGACGTAGCTGTTCGATAATGCGACGAGGCTGACCATCTCCCGCCTCGATCCCGGTAAGCTTTGCGCGCCTGCGCCGGACAGCCCGATCCACGTCAGCGCCGCCGCAAGCAGCGATCCAAGCATCCAGAAAATTTGTTTCATGACGCCCTCACCCTGGCGGCGGCATGCAATTGCCCGCCGTGCGCCATGCGCAACTCCACCCCAGCTTGACGCTGCAGGCATTTTATGTTCTTGTTTTGTTCTGTCAAGCGGAAGGAGTTGGCAAAATGCGGCCTACGGGAGACTGAGGCATCCATTGCGAATAAGATCAGCCGGGGGACGTTCTCAGCAACATTTTTGCTGGCGACGCTGAAAGCCATAGAAGCGGATGCCCTTCGGCTGGAGAATGTTTGAGCGCCGGCTGATGAAACGACGCCAAGCAATAGCCATCGCGCTATTAGGCTGCTTAGTGGCGGCGATCGCCTGGTTTGATCGCGGGTCATCCCAAATAACCGCGCCACCAAGACCAAGCGAGGCCGCCGAAAAAACTGGCAAAAAAGGTGGCGA
>JASHWN010000201.1 GCA_030044035.1 Xanthobacteraceae bacterium | reverse complement strand
AGTAACCTACAAAACGAATGCCTCTAGCAAAGCGGTTGATAAAAATGGGATGACTTTCGACGATTGGCAAAGTCGCTGGAAACCAAATCCAAACGACAGCAACTGTGCCAAGCCCAACAACCTCCAATGCACGGGAACCGCCGGCAGGACGCTGAGTCAGTGGGATGCTTTATGGATACCTGGCACGCTTACTCAGTATTGCGAAAGCGTGACGGACACAATTACCGTTCCAGACGAAACGTACTTGCGTCGGCCGAGCTGCATTCTTTGTCTGCGGCAAAAAGGGCGCACTGCTTTATATACTCCCGTTCCGGGAGCTTACCCTGGAAGTCCCGCCGATAAGCTCACGGTGAATGAGCGACTACAATTGTTAGGTGGCGCTCAGTTCCCGTGGCTGTACCGGGACGGCGATCCTTTACCCCAGGATGCGGTGTGGCTCGGCCACTTCGCCAAGCACGATCTATACATAAGCAAGTCGGAAAAATGGAAGCTTTCCGACTTTACGCTATTCGTAACGAACGCGACAGCGCAAAGTATAGCAGCGGCGAATTCATCGAACTCCTCCGGCCAATCAGACGGCAAGGGTGGCCAGGCCGCAAGCGCGACCCCAGCCTCGGTGCTTGTGAATGGTCAACTCGTTCCACTACTTGCACAGTGAGCCGACCCCGCGCGGACGCTTAACGACCCTTCGTGCTCTGCGGAGGTCAATCGGTACTTGCACGCCTCCGCGCAGCCATCCACATCAACGAGACAGCGAGGAAATTCCCGGTCATCGATTTCAGTCAGATTCACAACGCCCGCGGCGGTGGCCGGAGCAATACTTTTTCGAAGGGGGCATGGTCGGACCGGCTCACGGAACTGTAGTTTGATCACGTGGATTCGGCCTGTACGCGCATTATGAGACCGTAGGGCAGGGGCTGAACGACCGACACGAGGCAGGCGTGCCGCATGGCGGGCGAGCAACGCGTCGATCTCGGGCGTGTCGAGATGACCGCGAACTTCCAGCGCGAAGGCGACCTCTTTCACGGCAACCCGGTCGGCGGCGACGATCGCCCGGGCGCGGTCGAAGCATGCGCCGAGACGGTTTTTGACCGCCGCGAACATTGTCCGGTCCCGGATCAGCAAGTCGGTCGCGCGTTAGGGCCAGGGTACAGGCGACAATCCGCTTGGCGCGTCAAAACTGCCGATCCAAGGGCGTTTCGTGATTTAGTTCCATAATATCTCTTATGCGAATCATGTTCCGCGGCTTCGAATAAATCTCCAGCGCTGGGCGCTGCATGGCCTGCAGCACCTCGTCGGGGATCGTGGTCGGTCCAGGTACGGCGAGGAATTTCGCGGCCGGCGCGAACGCTCATGTCTTCCTGCTGGCGCTATGCTGGTTGCCGGCGGAAGCCCAATGTCTACAGACCGAGCCGATGAAAAGCTAACGATACCACGCCTGCCGGCGCCGAAGTGCGTTGGTTCCGACGCCCAGCCGGCCCTTCACCAAATTCCCGGCATCAGGCGCCAGCGCACCCTCCCCGCATACTCCTGATAGCCTACAAGCTCGGCGCACAGGATGCGGTCTTCTGTAATCGCGCGATGAATGAGAAACGGCAGGCCGCAGAGGACGAGGATCGCGGTAGCGAGCCAGGAACCCAGCGCCGGGCCGCTGCAAAGGACGATGACAATGCCGCCGAGGTAGCCGGGATGCCGGATGTACGCGTAAGGACCGCTGGCGACGACATATTGACCGCGGTCAGCTTGGATGCGGACGATGGAAGAGAAGAAACGGTTGACCGTCATCGCCCAGAATACGAAGGCGTAACTTGCCGCCAGGCCGACGAGGCTCAGCCCCTGCAGCCACCGCGGAACATCGTCGCTCCAGTGAAAGCGGCCGCGGTCGAGGCCGGCGATGACAAAGGCAGCATAGAGCACGCTGGCGGACAGGCGCAGTCCGAGCGGCGGCTTCTGCCCGCCCGGTCGCATGCGCTCGCGAATGAGATCGGGCGGCAGTAGGACGAACGATGCCACGATCGCAGCCAGCTGAATGGCAAGGAAGAGCCAAAAGCCGGCGACGGCAACGGTTCCGGCCGAAGCGAACAACGCCACGGCCGCGATGAGCAGGAACAACGCCGATTGGATGTAAGCGGAGGTAGGCACGTCGAATCCCGGTTGGCGGTTCGGACCGTTGTTAGCGCATTTCGCGACAACGCGTGAACCGTGATGGTATTGGAACCAAGTCCGCCGACAGTTCGTTGGAACACCAACCCGCGCGCTGCGGCAACAGGCGCGGGCGCCTCCCCATCCAGCTTGCCCTTTCGCGAGGTGATGCCGTGAACAAAGTCCGAGCCCTCGATACGCGCCGCAAGGTGACCCCTGCCCTCGACACGCCGACCGATCTTTCTTCGGAAGCCGTCGGCGAGATTTCGAAGAAAATGAATGTAGTGCTGGCTGACGTTTTCGCGCTTTACATGAAGACCAAGAACTTCCACTGGCACATGAGCGGGCCGCATTTCCGCGATTATCACTTGCTGCTCGACGAGCAGTCGGAGCAGATTTTCGCGATCACCGACGACATTGCCGAGCGGGTTCGCAAGATCGGCGGACTGACGCTGCACTCGATCGGCAATATCGCGCGGC
>JASHWN010000200.1 GCA_030044035.1 Xanthobacteraceae bacterium | reverse complement strand
GCTTGTAGTCCGGCTCATGCACGGCGAGATCGCCGATCGGCACGTCGAGCTTGACGTGATCGTCGAGGGTGACGAGCTGTTTCGACAGCCGCGCGGCCGCGGCGTGCTCGATCAGCGATTGCCGGCGTTTTTCCTGTTTGATCTCGCCGGCGCGTTTGAGCAGCGTCTCGAGGTCGCCGTATTCGCCGATCAGCTGCGCCGCGGTTTTGACGCCGATGCCGGGCACGCCGGGCACGTTGTCGGTCGAGTCGCCGATCAGCGCCTGCACCTCGATCACCTTGTCGGGCGGCACGCCGAATTTTTCCATCACTTCGGCGCGCCCGATCTTCTTGTCCTTCATGGTGTCGAACATGACGACGCCGTCGCCGACGAGCTGCATCAAATCCTTGTCCGAGGAGACGATGGTGGCGGTGGCGCCGGCCTCGGTAGCCTGCCGCGCATAGGTGGCGATCAGGTCGTCGGCCTCGAAACCGCGCTGCTCGAGGCACGGCAGATCGAAGGCGTGCACCGCGTCGCGGATCAGCGGGAATTGCGGCTTGAGATCGTCCGGCGGATCGGGCCGATGCGCCTTGTAGTCGGGATACATCTCGGTGCGGAACGTGCGCTCGGAGAGATCGAACACCACGGCGAGGTGCGTCGGCTTGTCCTCGGCTTTCATGTCGCGCAGGAGCTTCCACAGCATGTTGCAGAAGCCGAACACGGCGTTGAGCTGCAGGCCGTCGGATTTGCGGTTGATCGGCGGCAGCGCGTGGTAGGCGCGGAAAATGTACGACGAGCCGTCGACCAGAAAGACGTGATCGCCTTTCTTGAGCGGCGCGGCGGCGGGAGCGGCGGGCGACGACTTCGGCGCCTTCGAGGCGGCTTTCTGTGCTGCGGGCATGCTGGAGATAATATAGGACATGCACGTCATTCCGGAAGCCGCGAAGCGGCTATCCGGAATCCATATCCACTGCCCTCGCAGGACCTGCACCAATCATGGTTATGGATTCCGGGTTCGCGCTTAAGCGCGCCCCGGAATGACGCTAGATGAAGCCATGAATTTCCCCCCGCTGCCGATCGATGCCGCATTGCCGGAGCTGACGGCGGCGTTGCGCACGACCAATGCTGCGGTTTTGGTCGCGCCGCCGGGCGCCGGCAAGACCACGCGCGTGCCGCTGGTGCTCGCCGAGGAGGCATGGGCGCGGGATCGCCGCATCCTGGTGCTGGAGCCGCGCCGGCTCGCCGCCCGCGCGGCGGCGGAGCGCATGGCGCAAACGCTTGGCGAGCGGGTCGGCGACACGGTCGGATTGCGGGTACGGTTCGGTTCGAAAATTTCCAAGCGCACGCGCATCGAAATCGTCACCGAAGGCATTTTCACCCGGCTCATCATCGACGATCCGGGCCTCGACGGCGTCGCCGCGGTTCTGTTCGACGAATTTCACGAGCGCTCGCTCGATGCCGATCTCGGCCTCGCGCTTTCGCGCGACGCGCAGCAGGGCTTGCGGCCCGACCTCAAACTCCTTGCCATGTCGGCGACGATCGATGGCGCGCGCGTTGCCGATCTGCTCGGCGGCGCCCCGGTGATCGAGAGCACCGGCCGCACCTTTGCGGTCGAGACGCGTTATCTCGGCCGCGACCCGCGCCCGATCGAGCCGCAAGTCGCCGACGCCATCGCGCGCGCGATGCGCAGCGAGCCCGGTTCGGTACTGGCATTCCTGCCCGGTGCCGCGGAAATCCGTCGTACTGCGGCACAGCTGCAGGATCGCGTTGCGCCAGATACCGACGTGGTCGGCCTCTATGGCGCGCTGACCGGCGACGAGCAGATGCGCGCCATCGCACCGGCGCCGCCCGGCCGCCGCAAAATCGTGCTGGCGACGTCGATCGCCGAGACCTCGATCACCATCGAGGGCGTGCGCATCGTGGTCGACAGCGGGCTGGCGCGGGTGCCGCGCTACGAGCCCGACGTCGGCTTGACCCGGCTCGACACCGTGCGGGTGTCGCGCGCCGCCGCCGACCAGCGCCGCGGCCGCGCCGGCCGCACCGAGCCCGGCATCTGCTATCGGCTGTGGGACGAGCCGCAAACCGCCGCGCTCGAACCGTTCGCCCGGCCGGAAATCTTGGCCGCCGATCTGTCGTCCTTCACGCTCGATCTCGCCGCGTGGGGCGCGCGTCCCGAGCAGCTCGCGTTCCTCGATCCGCCGCCGCGGCCGGCGCTCGCCGAAGCGCACTCGCTCCTCATCGCGCTCGGCGCCATCGACGACGAGGAGCGCATCACCGACGAAGGCCGGTGCCTGCGTCGCCTGCCGCTGCCGCCGCGGCTTGCTCGCATGGTCGTCAACGCTGCGGCGCACGGTCAGGCGGTCGAAGCGGCCGAAATCGCGGCCCTGATCGGCGAGCGCGGCCTCGGCGGCGACGACGTGAATTTGCGCGGGCGGCTCGATGCGCTGCAGCGCGACCGCTCGCCGCGCGCCCGCGACGCCCGCGCCATGGCCCAGCGCTGGGCAGACAGCGCGCAGCCTACTACGTCACACTTGGCAGAAGAGTGGAGCGTGGGCGCCCTGCTAGCGCTCGCTTATCCGGAGCGGATCGCCAAGAGCCGCAGCGGTGGCGCCGGTGCGTTTTTGCTGGCCAACGGCCGCGGCGCACAGGTCGATCCAGCTTCGCCGCTGGCGCGCGAGCCTTACCTTGCCGTTGCCGAACTTGCCGGCTCGGCGGCGGCCGGCCGCATCCTGCTCGCCGCGCCGATCGCGCTTGCCGAAATCAAAGATCATTTCGCCGACCGTATCGAGGAGCGCGAGGAGGTTGCGTTCGACGCAGCGAGCGCGAGCTTGCGCGGTCGACGCATGAAACGGCTCGGCGCGCTGGTTTTGTCGGAGCGGACCGTTGCCATCGCGCCGAGCGACGACAATGCGCGACAGCTTGCGGCGGGAATTGTCGCGATGGGCTTGGCCCGGCTGCCGTGGACCAGAGCGCTGCGGCAATGGCGTGATCGCGTCAACTTCCTGCGCGCAAGCGAAGGCGAGCCCTGGCCGGACCTCTCCGACGCGGCTTTGGAAAAAACCGCGGGCGAATGGCTCACGCCGATGCTGACCGGCAAGACCAGGCTCGCCGAGATCACCAGCGGCGAACTGGAAGCGGCGCTGCACGAGCGCGTGCCGTGGCCATTACGGCGGCGGCTCGACGCCGAAGCGCCGACCCATTTCGAAGCGCCGACCGGCACTCGCGTGCCTATCGATTACGAGGCGGAAGGCGGGCCGAAAATCGCGATCCGCGTGCAGGAACTGTTCGGCCTCGACCGCCATCCCACGATCGCCGGCGGCAGAATTCCGCTGCTCATCGAATTGCTTTCGCCCGCGCAACGCCCGGTACAGACCACGCGCGACCTGCCCGGCTTCTGGCGCGGCAGCTACGCGGCCGTGCGCGCCGAAATGCGCGGCCGCTACCCGAAGCATCCGTGGCCCGACAATCCGCTCGCCGCCGCCCCGACCCGGCGCGCCAAGCCGCGCAATAGATAAACACCACGTTTCCCGGGGGCAGCGCAGCATCCCGGGTCCGCGCTGCGCGCGGCCCCGGGGACAAGCTCGCCCTCGGGCGCGCATTAGCGCGACCCGAGGGTGGTGCGCTGCAGACCCGCGACCGTCACGAACTCCGAGTTTGAAACGATCCCGGATCAGCGGTGCACCACTTCGTGCTGCACCGCATCCGGGAAACGTTTGTTTCGAATTTGAACCTTTTGCTTCGCCTGGCGCTAACCCTCGTATTGCAAAGGCGGCGGCGTCTGTCGTGGCGTTAGCGGCTTCTTGGCTGCGCTGTGCTCCGATGCGGCGTCCTAAAAATCGTGCCGCGATTTAAAGCCCATGCGTTCCATCATCGCCTTTACGGCCTTTGCGCTCGTCGCCGGAGTGATCGTGCCGCGCTACGCGGCGCAGTACGAAAGCTCGCACCCCGCGCCCGGCAACCTCTTGGTCGCGCATCAGACCGCGAGCCCCGCCGCGCAGTCGTCGCCGAGCACGGATTCAGTCATCGTGCCGCGGGACGGGTTCGGGCATTTTCGCACCGAAGGCCGCGTCGACGGCCGCCGCATCGCGTTTTTGATCGACACCGGCGCCACAATGATCGCGCTGACCGCCGACGACGCCGCAACGCTCGGCATTCATCCGGGCAACAGCGAGTACCGGGTGGTGTTGAAAACCGCCAACGGCGTGGTGCGCGCCGCGCCGACCACGCTCGACATGATCGAGCTCGGCGACATCATGGTGCGCGACGTCCCGGCGGTGGTGATGCCGGACGGC
>JASHWN010000199.1 GCA_030044035.1 Xanthobacteraceae bacterium | reverse complement strand
GCAAATACTCGGCGGCAAGCTCAAAACTCTGACCGTCCTCGAAGGTCACGGTGAGAGCCTTGCGATCCTTGTGCAGCCGCAACTCGGTCGGCCAGGGTCTTTGCGCCATCGCGAACGTGCTTTCTCACCCTGCCGCGCGCGGCAGCCGCTCAATCCAGCGAGATATGGGCGGCGAGGATGACCTTTTTCCATTTCTCGTATTCGGAGCGGGTGAACGCCGCACCCTCGGTCACACTGGTGCCGCGCGGGGTGAGGCCGAACTTGGCGAACGACTTTTTCAAATCCTCATCCTGCAGCGCCTTGGCGATGCCGCGATTAAGCTTTTCCAAGACGTCTGGCGGCAGCTTTGACGGGCCGTAAACGCCGAGCCAGAGATCGATCTCAAAGCCTGGCAGCCCCGCCTCCTCCATGGTCGGAATGTCCGGATAAACGTCCGGCCGCTTGGCGCCGGTGGTGGCGACCGCGATGACGCTGCCTTTCGAGGTGAACGGCAACGCGCCGGCGATGCTGGAGAACTCCATCTGGATCTTGCCGCTCATCAGATCGACGTAGGACGGCCCAATGCCCTTGTAGGGAACGTGCGTGGCGTCGATGCCGGTGCGCGCTTTCCACATCTCGCCGGCAAGATGCGGCGTGGTGCCGACGCCGGCGGAGCCGTAATTGAGCTTGCCCGGATTGGCTTTGCCGTAAGCGACGAGCTCCGCATAGGTCTTGATGCCGAGCTGCGGCGTGACGACGAGAACTTCGGGCGACGAGTTGATGATCGAGACCGTGACCAGATCCTTGAACACGTCATACGGCATCGATTTTTGCAGCGTCGGGTTGGCGACGATGCCGGGATCGATCAGCACGATGTCATAGCCGTCGGGCGCCGAATGCGCGACGTAATCGACGCCGACGATGCCGCCGGCGCCTGGCCGGTTCTCCGGAATGACGGGCTGCCCCAAAACTTCGCCGAGTTTTTGGCCCAGCACGCGGCCGGCGAAATCGACGATGCCGCCGGGCTGAAACGGCAGGATGAAATGAATCGGCCGCGTCGGGTAATCGGTGGCGTGTGCCGGCGCCGCCGACAAAGCCGCGCTCACGGCGAGCGCGGCGCCGAGCGCGATGCGGGCGCCGAATGCGAAGTCTTTCATGTCGCCTCTCCTTGTCGATGACCCAGTTTGCGCCGGCCGCGCGCAGGCGTCAAAACCTAAGCCTTCACTCCGCCGTCCCGCGCTTCCGCGATCAGCGCGACGATCTTGTCGGGGGTGATCGGCATCTGCGCGATGTGCACGTTAAATGGCGAGAGCGCGTCCTCGATTGCCGAGATCAAAGCCGCCGCGGCCGGAATGACGCCGAGCTCGCCGACGCCCTTGACGCCGAGCGGATTGTGCGGCGACGGCGTCTCCTTATAGAGCGCTTCAAGGCGCGGCAGCTCGGTCGCAGTCGGCAACAAATAATCGGCGAACGTGGTGGTCACCGGCTGGCCGGACGCGTCATAGCCCATCCACTCGAACAGCGCGTTGCCGACGCCGTGGGCGATGCCGCCGTGCAGCTGGCCCTCGACGATGACCGGATTGACGCGGCGCCCGGAATCCTGAAGCGCGACATAGCGCACGATGCGCACCGCGCCGGTGTCGATATCGACCTCGACTTCGGCGCAATGGCACGAATTGGCGTAAGCGAGGCGATCAATGCGAAACGTCGCGTCAGCGTGCAGGCCGGGATCGATGCCGGGCGGAAAGCCGTAGCCTGGCGCGCCTTTGAGAATGCGCGCCAGCTCGCCGAGCTTGACCGACAATTGCGGCGCGCCGACCACGCGCACTTCGCCGTCGGCGAATTCAAGATCGTCCTCGGCGGCTTCGAGCACGTGGCTCGCCAGCTTGCGCGCCTTGGCGGCGACATTTTGCGCCGCGATGTGAACAGAGGAGCCGGCGGTGACGGTCTGCCGGCTGGCGAAGCCGCCCAGCCCGAGCGCGGCGGCTGCGGTGTCGCCGGCGACCACGGTGACTTCTTCGGCGCGGACGCCAAACGTTTGCGCGCAGATTTGCGCGAGCGCCGTGGCTAGTCCCTGCCCCATCGCCGCAGCGCCAGTCGAAACGAAAATATGTCCGGTCGGCGACACCCGCACGCCGCCGAACTCGAACGGGCCGCGGCCGGTGCCTTTGACGCCATGGCCGAGACCGATGCCGAGATAGCGCCCGTTCGCTCGCGCCTCGCGCTGCCGTCGCGGAAAATCGTCCCAACCGGCGTGCCGTAACAGCTCGGCCTGGCAGCCGGGATAATCGCCGCTGTCGTACTGCACCGTCTCGCCGGCGCGCGTCTTCAGCGGCTTTTCGTAGGGCATTTTCTCGGCCGGGATCAGGTTGCGGCGGCGCAACGCGGCGCGATCGACTTTGAGCTCGCGGGCGAGCCGATCGAGCAGCCGCTCCATGGCGAACGCGGCCTGCGGATAACCGGCGCCGCGCACCGAAGAGACCGGCGCCTTGTTGGTGTGCATCACGGCGACGTCGATCGCCAGCGCCGGCACCACGTATGGCCCGGTGAGCGTGGTCGCCGAATTGTACGGCAGGTTCACGTCTTGCAGCGCGTAGGCGCCGAGATCATGAAGAAGCCGGCCGCGGACGCCGCGCACACGGCCGTCGCCGTCCGCCGCAATCTCGATCGACCAATATTGATCGCGCTCCTGCACCGCGTTGGTGAAATACTCGCGCCGGTCTTCGGTCCATTTGACCGAACGGCGCAACAAGATCGCCGCCGCAACCACCGCCACATCCTCTGGATAAACGCAAAGCTTCGGCCCAAAGCCACCGCCGACCGCAGGCGTCGCCACGCGCAAACGGCTCTCGTCGAGCGCAACATAATCGGCGAACGCACTCATCAGGTCGTGGGCCTTTTGCGTCGAGGCCCAGACGTTGGTGCCGCGGTCGGAAATTTCCGCGAGGATGCCGCGGCACTCGATGGAGTGACCGGAGCCGCGATGAATCCAGAGATCTTCGTGCAGCACGCACGTGGCGCCGGAGAAGGCTACATCGATATCGCCGAAGCCGACCCGATAGGACATGACCTGGTTCGACTTAAGCTCGCGACGCACCGGCTGAGCCTGCGCGGCGTCGCGGCAGTCGGTCGCCGCCGGCAGCACGTCGTAGTCGACGGCGACGAGGGAGGCGGCGTCCTCCGCGATATAGCGATCGGCGGCAATGACGATCGCGACTGGCTCGCCGACGAACGACACCTCACCGTCGGCGAGCGCGAAGGCCCAGCTCTGGTCGAGCCGCGTGCCGGAATTGGAAACCCGCGTCATGCGCCGGTTCTTCAAGACCGGCGCAAGATCATCGAGGGCGAGCACGCTGGCTACGCCCGGCAGTGCACGCGCCGCATCGGCATCGATGCCGCGGACGAGCGCATGCGGATGCGGGCTGCGCACGAACGCAGCCGTCAGCACACCGGGCGAATTCAGATCATCGACGAAACGCGCCGAGCCGCGCAACAGCGGCTCGTCCTCAATGCGCCGGATGCGCGCGCCGATCAGTTCGCTCACGGTTATCTGCTCGTCGATAGCAATGGCGTGGTGGTCGCGCGTTCGCGCGCGGCAGTCAAGTTCGCCGCCTGGTGAAGAGGGCGACGATCTGCTGCCAGAGGACGCGCGCCAGCAG
>JASHWN010000198.1 GCA_030044035.1 Xanthobacteraceae bacterium | reverse complement strand
ACGGAGAACTTATGAATTACGAATCCATCACGGTCGAGCCCGCATCGCCGCATATCGGCGCCGAGATCGGCAATATCGACCTGACCAAACCGCTGCCGAACAAGCAGGTCGAGGAGCTGCACCGCGCGTTCACGCAATACCAGGTGATCTTCTTCCGCGACCAGAAGATCAGCTTCGACGACCAGATCAGGCTCGGGCGCTATTTCGGCTCGATCGGCCAGCATGTCGGCGGCGCGACCATCAGCAAGACCACCGACAATCCTTATGTACGGAAATTCCATTACGACGAAACCTCGACCCAGATCTCCGGCGAGAATTTTCACTCCGACCAGCCGTGCGGCGTGATCCCGCCGCTCGGCAGCATTCTGTATAATCACACGGTGCCGCCCGACGGCGGCGGCGACACCATGTTCGCCAGCATGTATGCGGCCTATGATGCGCTCTCCCCGCGCATGCAGTCGTATCTCTCAGGCCTGACCGCGACGCAGGACGGCCGGCGCGTGTTCGGGCCTACCGCGCCGGTCGCGGTGCACCCGGTCATCATCAAGCATCCGGTTACGGCTAAGAAGGTGATTTACGTCAACACCGACTTCACCGCGAAGATCAACGAATTGCCGGCGCTCGAGGGCGAGCGGGTGCTGCGCTTTTTGATCGATCATTGCAACAAGCCGGAATGGACCTGCCGCTTCCGTTGGACCGCGCATTCGATTGCGTTCTGGGACAATCGCTGCACCCATCACAAGGCGATCTGGGATTATTGGCCGAACGTGCGCTCCGGCTACCGCATCCAGATCGAAGGCACCGGCGCCCCGGAGGCGGGGTGAGCCGTCTTAATACCGATCGCAATTTCACTGGCTCACTGTTATACCAAGCGCAATTAATGTTGACCGTCATCCTTCGAGGGCCGCTTCGCGACCACCTCAGGATGACGGTGAACAACAAGATGCTACTTGCCGGATGCCGGCGGTGCCGCTGCGGGTGCCGAGCCGCCGGGCTTCGGCAGATTGCTGTAAACGTCGGGCGGCACGACGACCATGACGGCTTCCTTGGGCGTCTGGTTCGGACCGTAAGGCCCGCCGACCTGATGCGACACCGGCGGCAAGCTCTTCAGATACGCGGCGATCGCCAGCGCGTCGGATTTCGTCAGATTGGCGTAAGCGTGCCACGGCATGACGGGAGCGAGGATGCGGCCGTCGGGGATCTTTCCGGTCGTCAGCGCGGTCACGATCTGCTGTTCGGTCCAGCTGCCCAGTCCGGTCTTGATGTCCGGCGTCAGGTTTGGTCCGACGAAAACCCCCATTCCCGGAATTGCGAAACCGACATCCGAGCCGCCGAGAAATCTGCTCATGTCCGGCTTGCCGAAGAAATGGCCGGGCGTGTGGCAGTCGGTGCAGCTGCCGAAGGTGACGAGATATTTGCCGCGCACCAACTCCGCATTGGCGGATCGTGTCGGCGCGCCATGCTTCATGGCGGCGTTGGCAGGCGGCGGCAACGCGAGGCAGGCGCCGGCGCAGACTGCAGCGATCAAAACTTCAGCGGTTCCGTGCGGTTTCATGGAAACTCCCCCTCCAGTGACATCAATTATCCCTCGACTCCACTGTGGCTTTGTCGCCGCGAGGCGTCAATCGCCCGCAAGCAGCTGTGCGTTTGATCGCTGTGGCGGCCGGAAGTACCGTCTTGCCAACGGCAACGCTCGGCGAGGACCGTGCCGTGGCGGTCTTCGTCATGGCGCCGGCGGAGTTCTGCGCATGAAGATTTACGAGGGCAGGCGCACGATCGATGGCCTCGTCGTCACCGTGGACGGCGCGCCGCTGCCGACGCATGGTGAGGTGAAGCAATTCACCACATACGGCTTCGAATGGACTTACGAGGGCGACAGCCCGCGCCAGCTTGCGCTCGCCATTCTGTTCGACCAGATCGGCGACGCCGGCCGTGCGGTCGCGCTGTCCGAGCCGTTCATGAAAAACGTCATCGCCAATCTCGACAACGATTGGCGGCTTTCCGGCGACGAGGTCGCGGCGTTTCTACGCCGGCATGAGACGCCCGAGCTGCAGGACACGGCGCCGGTCGGCGCGAACTAGGGCAACATCCGGAGCGCTGCGAGGCCAACATGCCAAGCGATGTCAAAGTCGCGCTCTCTGCCGTCACGTTCGTCGTCGCGCTGGTGCTGGCCTATTGGCACGGCTCGCCGATCCGCCACGATTTCTCGACCTTCGTCGTCGGCACCGCCCTGTTCATGATCACCGCGATGTGGGTCTTTCCCGAGGCCGGCGCCAAGAACCGCGGCGCGGGACGCGGCAAGTAGGGCCTCAGCCGGAATGCCGCACGGGCAGGTGTCCAAGAAAAAATACAATCCTATTGTAAGACGTAAGGCGGTAAGTCATATTGGGGCTATGAATCGGCAAAGCCGCCTCCCGTCCGCGTTTTCCAAGGTTTCGGTCAAGAGCCAAACCGTCATCCCGCGCGTCGTTCGCAAACGCTTGGGGCTCAAGCCGGGCGATACTCTGCGCTATCGGCTTACCGCCGACGGCGTTCTACTCGACAAGGCTGCCGCGACCGAAACGGACGATCCGTTCGCCGCCTTCTCCGAATGGGCCGGCGAGGCCGACGAGAAGGCTTATGGAAGCCTCTGATCGCGCGACTTTTGACGCATTCGATGTCGTTGTGGTTCCGTTTCCCTATGTCGACCGGCTCGCGGAAAAACGCCGGCCAGCGCTCGTCATCTCCAACAGAAAGCTGGCCGGCCACGGGGTTATGTGGCTGGCGATGATCACCAGCGCCGACAATGCGCCGTGGCCGAGCGACGTTGCGATCACTGATCTGATACGCGCCGGCCTGCCCGCACCGTCGGTGGTCCGCCCAGCGAAGATCGCGTGCATCGACCCTAGCTGCATTGACCGGCGAGTGGGACGCCTCGACAGAGCGGCGGCGCGGAATGTGGGCGAGATAATACGCCGTTTTCTTGGCTAGTTCCCCGCCAGCTTCGTCAGCCCATAGGCAATGCCGAGCGCCACGACGATACAGGCCCACAGCGCGGCGTAGCCGCCGGACAGGTCGTGGGCGAGGCCGAGCAGCGGCGGCGCAGCCATGATGCCGAGCTGGTTGAGCGCCATGGCGGTGCCGATCGTCAGGCCGACTTTGTCGGCCGGCGCCACTTCGGCCAGATACGCGACCCATGGGCCGTACCAGCCGAGACCGAAGAAGCCGAGCCAGCCGGCGAGCAGCGCCAGCGCCAGCTCCGGCGTGTCGGGCGGAATGAGCATGAGAACGAGGATGCCGGCGGCGACGGCAATCATCGACAGCGTCAGCAGGCGAAAGCGCGCCGTCGGCGCGCGGTCGCTCCAGGCGGCAAGGCCGATGCGGCCGGCGACGCCGACGAATTGGACCAGGAACAGAAACGCGGAGCCGTGGGTGAGCGCGATCTGCGCGTGGTCGCGCAGATAAAGCATCAGCCAGGTGAGGATGCCGTATTGCGCGCTCACCAGGGCGAGTCCCGCCACCATGGCGTTGCGCATCCAGCGTTCGCGCAGCAAGCCGACGACAATGGCAACGCTCAGCGTCGCGCGCCGGGGCGCGGCGTCGGCTTCGTCGGGCGGCGGCCGATAGATCAGCGCGAAGGCAAGCCCGCCGGCAAGCGCGGCCGCGGCGCCGGCGACGAACGCGGCGCGCCAGC
>JASHWN010000197.1 GCA_030044035.1 Xanthobacteraceae bacterium | reverse complement strand
TGACGCGCGCCGCATAGCCCGACATCCGCATGTGCTGGCGGTCGATCAGGCGCCAGCCGTGCAGCATCGGCTCCTGCATGGTGGTGACGAGAAAGCGGCCGTCGGGGCTGACGGTGGCGCCGAGATGCGAGCCCTTCCACTCCAGCCGCTCGGGCGCGGCCTGCGGCGCGTTGGGAAACCACAGCGTGGCGCCGTTGTAATGCGCGATGGCGAGGCGAAAGCCCTTGGGCAGAAACGCCAGCCCGCCGACCGTGGACGGCGCCTCGAATTGCCGGAGCTCTTTGGCCTGCACGAAAGCGGTTTTGCCCGCCGACCAGGCCGCTGCGCCGTCCGGCCCGAGCGCGACGTGATCGATCCAGCGATTCCTGGGATCGGTCGCTAACACGCGGCTCGAGCCGGCGTCCGTCGTGACCACCTTGCCGTCGTCGCCGCCGCTGACGATGCGCACGCCGTCGCCGGCCGACGCCAGGATAGCGCCGTCATGGATCGCCATGCGCCGCAGTTCGCCATCGGGCTCGGCAAACAGCAGGGCTTCCTCGCCGAGCACGAATACGGCGGTGCGGCCAAGAAAATGCGCGCCCACCACCGCGCCGCCGGCGGCTACCGCGCGGGTGCGCTCGACGACGGAGACGGTATCGCTGCGGGTCTCGCTCATATCAAGCGATGCAGCGCTCGAATCCTTCGGTGATCGTCTTGCCCGGCAGGTTGCGGCCGATGAAGACGATGCGGCTTTCGCGTTTCTCGTCCTTGTTACAGGGCCGCTGGTGATCGCCGTCCAAAATCATGTGCACGCCCTGAAAGACGAAACGCTGGTCGTCGCCCTTGAACGCGAGGATGCCTTTGCAGCGCAGAATGTTCGGGCCTTCCTTCTGCACCAGATCCTGGATCCACGGAAAGAATTTGTCGGGATCGAGCGGCTTGTCGCTTTTGAGCGACATCGATTGCATCTCCTCGTCGTGATAATGCTTAAGACCACCGTGCCGATGAGCGTGGTGGTGGTCGTGATCGTGACCGTGCTCGTGGTGGTGATCGTGGCCGTGCTCGTGGTCGTGGCCATCGCCTTCCAGGAAGGCCGGCTCGATATCGAGGATGCGATCGAGATCGAAGGCGTTGCGGTCCAAGACTTCGCCGAGCGGAATCTTGGCGCGCTCGGTCTTGTGCAGCCTGGCGTAGGGATTGATGCCGCGGATGCGCGCCTCGACCTCGCTCAGCTCGTCGGGCGACACCAGATCGGTCTTGTTGAGCAAAATCACGTCGGCGAACGCGATCTGGTTCTTGGCCTCGGGCGCGTCCTTGAGCCGTTCGTTGAGCCACTTGGCGTCGGCCACGGTGACCACGGCGTCGAGCTTGGTGCGGCGTCCGACGTTCTCGTCGATGAAGAAGGTCTGCGCCACCGGCGCCGGATCGGCGAGCCCGGTGGTCTCGACGATGATGGCGTCGAACTTGCCCTTGCGCCGCATCAGGCCGTCGAGGATGCGCACCAGGTCGCCGCGCACCGTGCAGCAGATGCAGCCGTTGTTCATCTCGAACACTTCCTCGTCGGCGCCGACCACCAGATCGTTGTCGATGCCGATCTCGCCGAATTCGTTGACGATCACCGCGTATTTCTTGCCGTGCGACTCGGACAGGATGCGATTGAGCAATGTAGTCTTGCCGGCGTCGAGGTAGCCGGTCAGCACTGTGACCGGAATTTTGTCAGTCATTGGTCCCTCCGTTCGCCCTCTATATAGGCATCCGTCGCCCCTTGCATCCTCGCGGCCGGCCGTTCGACCGCGACGATCAGCCGGATGGCGTTGGCTTGATCGAAGGGGCGCTTGGGTTCAGCATTTCGGGCGTGCCAGGGAGGAAACGATGCATCATAAGGCGCGGACTATCGTAAGCATGGCAGTCGCCTGCAGCGCCGCGGCCGGCATGAAAGCCGCGGCCGCGCAGGGCTATCCGACCCGCGTCGTGCAAATCATCGTGCCGGCGACGGCCGGCTCCAGCGCCGACATTTTGGGTCGCGTCCTGGCCGACGGCTTCTCGTCGCAGCTCGGCAAGCCGTTCATCGTCATCGACAAGCCGGGCGCCAACGGCGTGCTCGGCACCGCCGACGTGGCGCGCGCCAATCCCGACGGTTACTCGCTGATGCACGGCGCCACGTACTCGATCACCGTGCAGCCGCTGATCGACAAGCAGGCCGGCTATACGATCAAATCGTTCACGCCGATCTGCCAAACATTCAAGAACGATCAGGTCGTGGTGGTGCCGCCGAACTCGCCGCTGCAGAGCGCGCGCGACATCGTCGAGGCGACCAAGCGCAAGCCGGGCGGGCTCAATGTCGCCGTTCCGGGCATCGCCACCATCCCGCATCTCGCCATGATCGCGTGGGCGGAGCAGGCCAAGGTCGCGTTCAACGACGTGCCCTACAAGGGGCCGGCTGAGGAAATGCAGGCGGTGCGTTCGGGCCAGATCGATTTCGCCGCCGTGCCGCTGACCGCGGCGGCTGGCAGCGGACTGCCGATGCCGGGACTATTCGCCGAAGCCCGCAATCCGGCGCTGCCCAACGTAGCCACCTTCAAGGAGCAGGGCTACGACGTGGCGCCGCTGAGCTACGGCGGCCTGCTGGGCCCCGCCGGCATGCCGGCCGACGTAACCGCCAAGCTCGCGGCAGCGTGCATCGCCGTGATGAAGAGCGACGCCGCCCAGAAGGTGGTCAAGAACACGCTGCAGCCGGCCGGCTATTTCGCCGACGGCGCCGGCTTTGCCCGCAATCTCG
>JASHWN010000196.1 GCA_030044035.1 Xanthobacteraceae bacterium | reverse complement strand
GCGCTGCCGCCGCGCCCGCAGCGCGCGGTTTTGCCGCGCTCTGCTGGTCGGGCGGCGCCGGCATCGCCGGCTGCGTCGGATTCGCCGCGGGCGCGGCAGATACGGGCGGCGGCACCGCGCCTGGCGGCAGGGTCAATACAACGGAATTTTGCGCCGGCTTAGCGTCCGGATCGACGACGTCAACCACATAGCCGCTGTTGTCGCGGAAGGTGCGTACCTGAACCTTCTCGGCGAAGCTGAAATGCAGCAACGCCGATTGCTCTTCGGTCTGCGGCTCGATTGCGCGCACCGTGGCCGGGAGCGCTGCCGCGGCATCGCTGAGATCGAACCGCAGCGGCGCATCGAAGGTAAGCGTGAGCGCCTTGTCGGCGCGCTTTGCGACGACCTTGACCTGCTCCGGCACGTCGAACACGTAGCGCGTGAAGGTCGGCTGGGTGGCGACGTGCATGCGCACCGGCGGAATTTTTTGCAGTGCCACCAGCCGACGCTCGCGCTCGGCGAACTGTTGGGCGTCGCGGGCGCGGCGCGCCAACGCTTCGACCACGTCCTGCGGCAGGCCGGGCGGCAGGCCGCGCCAAGTATCGGGCAACAGATCGACGAAATATTTTTCGCCCGCGGTCATGGCATTGACCGTGACCGTGCGCTTGAGCGCAAAGCGCACCGCCATGCCATCAGGGTCGCGCCGGGCGCCGCCGATATAATCGGGCACCTGCGTGGCGAGCTGTTCGACCGAAACGTCGACCGGCTCGCGGAAGCTGATGATCAGCACGTTGTCGGACTGGCGCACACTCGCCGGGTCGTAGTCGCTCATGCTGAAGACGAGGCGGGCATAGCCGCCGGCGTCGCTCGCGGTCAGATCGGCCTTGATCGGATCGGCGTTCGCGGGGCGCAGCGCCAAAAAGGCGGCGCACCACACCGCGGCGAGGCTCGTGAAAACAGACGCAACGCGGCCGCACGCCATGAAACTGGACTCGACAAACACAAGAGGCCGCAGGCGGCGGCGTTGGCCCGGCGCGCCTACGCCCGGCGGAGTCCACCCTAAGGCCGCGCGTTTAACGGCTGATTAATTTCTTTTGTAATGATTACAGAAGCTTATGAAGCGAATGGTGGGTAGCGAATGGCGAATAGTGGAGATAATTTGCCCTATTCGCTACTGCGCTACTCGCCATTCGCCATCCCTCACTCCGCCGCTACCTGACGCGCGGCCTGCTCCTCATCGTAGAGCCGCTTGAGGATGCGCCGCGCCGCGAGCGCGCCGGCGTCGGCATTGATGTCGACCTGCGGCGGATCGGAAAAGATGTTCAGGTTCTTCTGCTGCGCGGTGAACACCGCAACGTCTTCGGCGAACGCGGTGCGGATCTGCTGGAAAATCCGGTTGGTCATCTCGGCATTGTTGACGTCGAAATCGTGCGCCTGGCCCCAGAAATAATGCGCCGTGGTCTCGGTCTCGGGCGTAATGGCATTGAGATTGCGCATGCCGATGCCGCCGGCGCGCCGGCCCTCCGGCGCGCCGGTGCCGGTCGGCGTGGCGCCGACGTCGAGCCGCAGGAAGGCCGGCGGGGTAAAATCGATGATCTGCCAGCGATCGACGTTGCCGGTGAAGCCGCCGACTTTCTTAAATGTCGGCGGCGGCTCCTGGTCGATGATCCAGCGCGTCATCACCACGTTGTTGGGCGCACGCGTCACGTTGACCTTGGCGTGCTCGGCGAGCGCCAGATTGCCGATCGTGGTGTCGTGCACGAAGGCGAGGTGCGTGAGATCGAGCAGATTGTCGACGATGAGCTGCCAGTTGGCCTCGACGTGCAGATAGGAGGATTTGGCGCCCCAGTTCGGATCGTCGAACCAATGGAAATCGGTGATCTTTGCCGGATCGGCCAGCGCCGGATCGCCCATCCAGATCCAGACCCAGTGATAGCGCTCGACCACCGGAAAAGTGCGAACCTTGGCGCCGTGCGGAATGTGCTCCTGGCCGGGAATGCGCACGCAGCGGCCATCGGCTGCAAAGCGCAGGCCGTGGTAGTGGCACTGCAGCACGTCACCGAACAGCTTGCCCATGGAAAGCGGCAGATGCCGGTGCGGACAGCGGTCCTCGAACGCCACCGGCGCGCCGGCCTCGCTGCGGAACAGCACGACCGGCTCTCCCAGAATCGTGCGCGCCAGCGGCTTGCGGCCGATCTCCGTGTCGCTCGCAGCGACATACCAGTAATTGCGCAGGAACATGGGCGCCTCCGTTTCGCCCAATCTTAACCTCTGGCGCAGCCGGCCGGGAGGGGGGTCATCGGCGCGTCGTAAACGTCTCGGACGACTCCTGCACTGTATCGGCAGCTCGCGACGATGGCGCCAGAGTCGGACGTTCTTTGTTTGCGCCTCCGCTTAGAATGGTCGTCGCCGCAACTGGTACGGGATAGGCAGCCAATCGCCGCGAATTAAGTTGTCTCGTCACGATCGCCCTGTTATTTTCTTCCGGGGTGGGACGATCCCGGATCGGCCGACCAATTTCTTGATAAATTACCGCGCGATGGCGACGTCATCGCGGTGCGAGGGCGTCAATGGCCTATCTCCCCAACTTCGACGAAGACGTATTCATCAGTTATGCGCACAACGATGACGACGTCTTTACTGGGGAGCAATGGGGCTGGGTGACGCGGCTGCACCAGGATCTGGAGCAACGCGTCCGCAATTATCTCGGCGCCGACGTGCGCTTCTGGCGCGACTCCGAAATTCGCAACAACGAGGATTTCGCCAAGAAGATTTTCAATCGGCTGATGCGCACCGCCACGTTTCTTTCGGTGCTCAGCCCAAGCTTCCTGCAGCGGGAATGGTGCAAGCGCGAGCTTGAATCCTTTACCGGCCACGCGGAAAGCGACATGGGCGTACTCGTCGACCAGGAGCGCTCTCGCATTTTCAAGGTCGAGAAAATGCCGATCGAACGCAGCGCTCTGCCGCCGCTGATGCAGGGCACCAAGACCTACCGGTTCTATCAGCCCGATCCCGCGCAACCGAAGCGCACCATCGAACTGCGCCCGCTGCTCGGCGGCGACTATCTGCGGCGGTATTTCGAGGAGATGGACGAACTCGCCAAGGACATTGCGGCGATGCTCAAGGGCATGGCGCAGTCGGCTGTTTCCAGTAGT
>JASHWN010000195.1 GCA_030044035.1 Xanthobacteraceae bacterium | reverse complement strand
GACAGAACGTGAGCCAGGATGCCGAATGGGTCGGCTTCGAGGGCGCGGCGGAGCGGCTGCAGCGTAGCGTCGATATCCTTGCCGCCGTGGTCGGCGTACGCGGTCATGTCCGAAAGCAAGGCAAACTGGGCGGCCACATAGGAGATTGCGCCAGCAACGTAATTCGGCGTGGCGAACAGCGTTTTGGTGCATGCGGTCTCGATGGTGTCGCCGATCGCAGCATCGAGACAGGCGAGCGGCGATCCCGGGCGGAGCGCTTGGGCGCTCAACTGCGCGGCGCGCGCTTGGAGCGCGCGGCGTTCGGCGGCGCGATCGCGCGCTGCCCCATCGGTCAACAGCATCCAGGCCAGCACGCCGCACAGGCCGGCGGTGACGGCGATGAGAAGGATGCGCCCGAATGCAGCCGGCGCGCCCTTGCGCTCCCGGCCGAATGCCAGTGCGCTCACCACGATCGCAAGCGCCGCCGCCGCGCCGGCCGCGATCCACAGCGGCGTCACCCAAGCCAAGATCGCGAGATCGATCCGTGGCATTCAACGCACCCATGACTGACGAACGCGAGAGGGCCTGAGAGCAGAGGCAACGCAGGCGAAAGTATGGCGCAGCCGGCGCGCCGAGACCAGAGCCGAACACCAAGTGCAACTGCCGGCATTTTACGGCAAATAGTCAGCAGCGCACACATCGTGCTGCCACGATCCGAGCGCGTCGGCAACGAAGCGTAATCAGATTTCGAGCTCGAGCTGGCTTTCCTTGGCCACGCGCTCGAAAGCCTCGCCGGGGTTTTTGATCCGGTACTGGTAGTCGTCGCCGTCGGACGGCAGCAATCGGACCACCTTGTAGCTGCCGCTGGCTCCGGGCCGGCTGATCGGGCTCGACGTGTAGAACACCGTCTGGCCGACGCGGAACTTGTGCGTCTGCAAGCCCGAGGCGGAAACCGGCGCCGGCGTGACGCTGCCCTGGTTCACTCCGATTTGAGCGATGCCCAGTGCGGCAATCGGCCGGCCGTTCGACGGCGCGGGCTTGCGTGCCGCGTGGCTCCGTGCCGGCTTACGCGCTGACGCCTTGCGTACGGCAGCTTTACGCACTCCCCTGTTGCGGCTGGGCTTTGCCGGCCGCTTTTTTGTCGCTGAATGTTTGTTCATGACGAAACTATAGCACTCAAACTGTTGACCGAGCAAAATATAATGCGGCGAAAATGCGTTTGCGAGCAAACGTTTTGTCAAAATGACATAAGGTAAATTATACTAATAAATCAAAGTCTTATGGCAAGAGTTTGCCATAAGACTCAAATGCAAATCTGTTATGCCTGGCGCTGCCAGCGGCCATTTTCGTCGGCCTGCCAATAGGTGACCTCAAATCCATCATTTTTGACCTTAACCCAGCGTTCCCGTGCTGCCGTGAGCGCATCCGGATCGTCGCCGTCGAAGAGCAGGACCAGACGCTGGTAGGCCGCCGCATCGGCGGGCCATTCAGCGCCTTCGACCAGGAAGCGGACGGCGGCCTGATTGGGATTTTCGCCGTTTGGCGTGAGCAGAACCGGCTGCTCAGGCGCATCCGGCTCGCGCCAGGTGCCATGCGGCAGAAACGCGTCGTCGCGCCAGGTCCATAGATGCGCATCGAGAGCCTCGATGCGCTCCTCCGAAGCGGCCTGGACGACGACCCGCCAGCCGCGCTCCAGCGACTTTTGCAAGAGCGCCGGCAGCACCTGTTCCAGCCGCTGTCCCTTGAGTTGATAGAACAGGACCTCGGTCATCGCAGCGTCGCCGCGCTAGCGCTCGTAATGATCCGCGACCAGACGATCGAGCAGCCGCACTCCCCAGCCGGAACTCCAGCTCTTGTTAATATCGGTCTGTGGCGAGCCGAGCGCCGTGCCGGCGATATCGAGGTGCGCCCATGGCGTCTTGCCCACAAAGCGCTGCAGCAATTGCGCCGCCGTGATCGAACCGGCCCAGCGGCCGCCGGTATTTTTCATGTCGGCGAATTTCGAGTCGATCATCTTGTCGTATTCGGAACCGAGCGGCATGCGCCAGACCCGCTCGCCGGTTTCCTCGCCGGCCTTACTCAGCCGCTCCACGAGCTTGTCGTCGTTGGCAAACAGCCCGGCATATTCCTGCCCGAGCGCGACAATGATGGCGCCCGTGAGCGTCGCCAGATTGATCATGAATTTCGGCTTGAAGCGTTGCTTGACGTAATGCAGCACGTCGGCGAGCACGAGCCGGCCTTCCGCATCGGTGTTGATGATCTCGATCGTCTGTCCCGACATGGTCTTGAGAATATCGCCAGGCCGATACGCTTTGCCGTCGGGCATGTTTTCCACGAGCCCGATGGCCCCGACTGCGTTGACCTTGGCCTTGCGGGCGGCGAGCGCGTGCATCAGGCCGACCACGCACGCCGCTCCGGCCATATCGCCTTTCATGTCCTCCATGTTCGCCGCCGGCTTGATCGAGATGCCGCCGGTATCGAAGCAGACGCCCTTGCCGATGAAGGCGAGCGGATCGGCGCCGCGCTTACCGCCGTTCCAGCGCATGATGACGAGCCGCGAGTCATGCGCCGAGCCCTGGCCGACGCCGAGCAGCGCGCCCATGCCGAGCTTCTTCATCGCCGGCACGTCGAGCACTTCGACGGAAACCCCAAGCTGCGACAGCGCCGAAGCGCGGCGGGCGAATTCGCCCGGATAGAGTACGTTCGCCGGCTCATTGATCAGGTCGCGGGCGAGCACGACGCCTTCGGCGACGGCGTTGACGCCCGCCCAGGCCTTGCCGGCCGCCGCAGGATTGGCGCAGGCCACGTGCACCTCGACTTTTTCGGGGCGCTCCTCGCCCTCTTTGCGCTTGGTCTTATAGCGGTCGAACGAATAGGCGCTCAGCCGAACGCCGAGCGCCAGGTCGGCGACTTGATCAGGCTTGAGCGCGCCTGCGCCGAATTCGGCGAGGATTGTGGCTTCTGCCGCCCGCGACGGCAGCCGACCCATGGCGATGCCGCCGAGCTTGACCACGTCGCGCTGCTTGAGCTCGCGTTCCTTGCCGGTGCCAATCACGATCAGGCGCGGGGCGTCTAATCCGGATGGCGCGACGATATCGAGGACCGAGCCATTCTTGCCGGTGAAGCGGTCGGCCGCGGCGGCGCGGCGCAGTTGAGCCTCAGCTGCCGAAAGTGCGGCCTTGGTCGCCGGACCGAATTTCAAGTTCTCGGCACAGAACGCAACAAGAACCCCGCGCAACCGCGTAAAGGGCACGAAGCCGAGCTTGAGCGCGTCGGGCATTTTTGGGTCCTTTTGTCCTGCCGCTCGGCGCGGCCCGCCGGACGCCATATGAACCGAACGATGGCGTCCTGCAAAGCGGGTTCCGGCGTGACTTCGCACCGCTCAGCGCCGTACGGCGTGGATGATTGTGGCGGAGGGATTGCCTTGGCGAGGCCATTTTGTGAAAGCATGAGCCCATCGGCGTCGCTGCAGTCGGGCGGGCCGAGCTGCGCCACAGGCGGCTGAGGCCGCCGCGACCGCGGATTGCCGGAAAGGACGGGCTGGTGAGGTCGATCGGCCGTTACATCTTTCGCATCACCATCATGGCGTTCCTGATTACGCTCGTCAGCCTGACGGTCGTGATCTGGTTCACCCAGGCGATGCGCGATTTCGACCTGATCACCAGCGAGCGGCAGACGCTGTTCGTCTTCATCGGCATTACCGGGATGATCGTGCCGCTTCTGGTCATGATCATTGCGCCGATCGCCCTGATGCTGGCCTCGGCGCATGTATTGGCCCGGCTCGGTCAGGATTCCGAAGTGATCGTCATGAATGCGGCGGGGTTGTCGCCGTGGCGGTTGCTGGCGCCGTTTTTGGCAGCCGCCGTACTGGTGTCGCTGTTGTGCTCGGTCATAGCCGCCTACGTGTCGCCGCGCGCCCTGCGCGAGTTGCGGGACTGGTCGACGCAGGTGCGCGCCGACATTCTCACCAACATCGTGCAGCCCGGACGCTTCACCAGCGTCAGCGGCAATCTCACCTTCCACATCGCCGACCGGCGACCGAATGGACTTCTGGTCGGCATTTTCGTCGACGATCGCAGCAATCCCGACGAGCACGCGACCTATCTGGCCGAGGAGGGCCAGATCGTGAAGAAGGATAACGGCTCGTACCTCGTGCTCGAAAACGGCAGCATCCAGCGGCTCGAAAACGGACAAACCGATCCGCGCATCGTGACATTCGACCGCTACGCGTTCGACCTGTCGAAATTCATCGGCGGCGGGCCGCAGAACTCAACCTATACGGTGCGCGAAAAATACATCTGGGAGCTGATCTGGCCGCAGCCGGGCGATCAGCTCTACGCCACGCAGTCCGATCAATACCGCTCCGAGATGTACGATCGTTTGGCGACGCCGTTCTATCCGCTGGCCTTCGCCATCCTGACCTACATGTTTCTCGGCCCGCCGCAGACCACGCGGCAGAATCGCACTTTGGGCATGATCGGGCTGATCGGCGCGGCGACCGTGCTGCGGCTCGCCGGCTTTCTCAGCGTGGTGGCCGGCGTGAAGGCGCCCGCCATGCTCGGCCTGCAATTCGTGGCGCTTGCCGCGGCAATCGCCGTCGGACTGTGGCAGATTTCGCGCGGCAAAGCGGTGGAGCATGCGTTGTTCGTCAACCGGATCGCCAACGCAATCAGTGAGCGCCTGGCGCGCGCCGGCGTCAGTTGAGGATCGCCGTCATGCTGATCGGCACCCTCTCGCGCTATTTCGGCCTGCGGTTCTTCGGCTCGGTGATCAGCACCTTTGCGGGCGTGGTTGTGCTCGCCGGCATCGTCGACTTTTTCGAATTGATGCGACGCGGCGCCGATTGGCCCAACGCCACTGCCTGGATCCTGGCGCAAATCTCCATCTTCCGCATCCCGCAGCTCACCGAACAGATCATGCCGTTCGCGGTGCTGGTCGGCGCGATGTCGTGCTACCTGACGCTGTCGCGGCGCCTCGAACTCGTCGTGGCGCGGGCCGCCGGCATTTCCGCCTGGCAGTTCGTCGCGCCGGCGCTGCTCGTGGCGTTCCTGATCGGCACTGCCGCCACGATGGCCTACAACCCGATCGCCGCGTCGCTGCATGAGCGTTCCAAGCGGCTCGAGGCGAGCATGCTCGGCGAAACCTTGTCCGCCCTGCAGGAGAGCACGAGCGGCTTCTGGGTGCGGCAAAAGAGCGCCGACGGCGCGGCCATCATCAATGCCAAATCGAGCCGCGAACAAGGCTCCAATCTCGGCAATGTAACGGTCTACACCTTCGACGAAGGCGGCTACTTCAACGAGCGCATCGAGGCGCGGAACGCCGAGCTCGAGCACGGCTATTGGCGCCTCGACGACGCCCGCATCTACGCCCCGGGCAAGCCGCCGGTGATCGACCCGGCCTATCGGCTCAGCACCAATCTGACCCTTGAACAGGTGCGGGAAAGCTTCGCGACGCCGGAAACCGTGCCGTTCTGGCAGCTGCCGAACTACATCGAAATGGCCGATCGCGCCGGGCTCGCCGCCGCCGGTTACCGGCTGCAATACAACGAGCTGTTGGCGCGGCCATTCCTGCTTTGCGCCATGGTTCTGCTGGCGGCCGCCGTGAGCCTGCGCTTCTTTCGCTTCGGCGGCGTGCAGAAAATGGTGTTAAGCGGCATTTCCGCCGGATTTCTCATCTTCGTCCTGCAGAAAATCACCGAGGATATGAGCAAGTCGGAGCTGCTGCCGCCGGTGGCAGCCGCCTGGATACCCGTCCTGGTCGGAGGACTTACCGGCTTCCTCGCCCTGCTCTATCAGGAGGACGGCTAGCCGACGCCCGTGCTCGGCAGCGGCGGTGTGAACGACGATACGCTCACGCCGCGGCGCCCCGCCCGTTACCGCTCGCTTACGATTTGTCCTAAATTTCGCCGCGACAACGGGGCATTGATCCTGCCAGTCTGGAAACGCCGGATTCGGGCAACCAAGCAAGCCCGGCCGCCGAGGGAGAACGAAAGAGCGATGTGGCTGAGCAGCATGGGCGCCCGCGCCCGACCGCTGGCGACGGCGGTAATCGCCGCGGCGGCGGTCATTGCCGGCGCCTCGATGGCATGGTCACAGCAGGTGGTCGCGCTCGTCGATGGCACGCCGATCACCGAGCTCGACATCGCCCAACGCACCAAGCTCGAGCAAATGGGCGCGCCGAAGCCGCCGAGCCGCCAGGCCGTGATCGATATGCTGATCGACGAAATTCTCGAAGTCCGCGAAGCCAAGCAATACAGCATCGACGTTCCGGAGTCCGAGGTGGAATCAGCGTATGCCAACATCGCCGACCACATGGGTGCCGACGCCAAGAAGCTGACGGAGATTCTGGACCACGCAGGATCGAGCGCCACAGCGCTGAAGAACCGGTTGCGCGCTCAGCTGGCCTGGAACGCGTTGGTCCGCGGCCGCTACAAAGCCACCCTGGAAATTCCCGACAGCGATGTCGAAGCCGCGCTGCAGCTGCATCAGAATCAGGGTGACGAAAAGAAAGACGTCGGCTACGAATACACGATGCGGCCGATCATCCTCATCGTGCGGACCGGCTCGCCGGCGGCCGCCTATGAGGCGCGCAAGCGCGACGCCGATGCGCTGCGCACGCGATTCCAGAACTGCGCCGATGGCATTCCGTTTGCCCGCGCCCTCAACGACGTGGCGGTGCGCGATCAAGTCCTCAAATTTTCCGCCGACCTGCCGGACCAGTTGCGCGCCATCCTCGATGGCACCGAGGTCGGCCACCTGACGCCGCCGGAAACGACCGCCGAGGGCGTGCAGATGTTCGCGGTCTGCGGCAAGCGCCAGACCAAGAACGACACGCCCGGCAAGAAACAGATTCGCGACGAGATTTTCGAGAAGAAATTCAGCGCCCAGGCCAAGCGTTATTTGCAGCAGTTGCGGCGCGAGGCGATGATCGAATACAAATAAGCCGCAACGAGCGGATCGAAGCAGAATCGTGCAACCGCTGGCATTGACGCTCGGCGAGCCCGCCGGGATCGGGCCCGACCTTGCGCTCGCCGTCTGGCAGCGACGCGCCGAACTCGACATTCCCGCCTTCTATATCGTCGGCGACGGCGGATGGCTGCGCCGTCGCGCCGGTGTGTTGGGCCTCGACGTGCCGATCGCGGAGGTGGCGCCGGGAGGCGCCGCGAAAGCCTTTGCGGCCGCGCTGCCGGTGGTCGGCATTGAAGCCAAAGCGACTGCCGCGCCGGGCCGGCCGGATCAATCGAGCGCGCCGGCGGCCATCGCCTCGATCCGCCGTGCCGTCGCCGACGTGCTCGCGGGGCACGCGGCAGCCGTCGTCACCAACCCGATAGCGAAGAACGTGCTCTACAAATCGGGCTTTGCCGAGCCGGGTCACACCGAGTTTCTGGCCAAGCTCGTGCAGGAGACGACCGGCAAAACGCTCCGGCCGGTCATGCTGCTGTGGGCGCCGGAACTCGCGGTGGTGCCGGTGACCATTCATCTGCCGCTGCGCGAGATCTTTGCCCAACTGTCGACCGAGCTGATCGCCGACACCGGCCGCATCGTGGCGCGCGATCTGCGCACGCGATTTCGCATCCCGCGGCCTCGCCTTGCGATCGCAGGATTGAACCCGCATGCCGGTGAGCAAGGCACCTTGGGCGAAGAGGACCGCGCCATCGTGGCGCCGGCGGTCGCGCAACTCGCCGCCGAGGGCATCGACGCGCGCGGCCCGTTGCCCGCCGACTCGCTGTTCCATGAAGCAGCCCGCGCCGGCTACGACGCGGCACTGTGCATGTATCACGATCAGGCGCTGATCCCGATCAAGACGCTGGCCTTCGACCACGCCGTCAACGTCACGCTCGGCTTGCCGTTCGTGCGCACCTCGCCCGACCACGGCACCGCGTTCGACATCGCCGGCACCGGCAAAGCCGATCCCAAGAGCCTCATTGCCGCGCTGCGGCTCGCTGCGCGACTGGCAGCCGCCGACAATGCGGCGCTGCAAACGGCGTCGTGATCGACGCGGCCGCCGCGCCCCCAGCGCCGGACGGCCTGCCGCCGCTGCGCGAGGTCGTGCAGCGTCATGGCATCGCGCCGAAAAAATCGCTCGGCCAGAATTTTTTGTTCGATCTCAATCTCGCTTCGCGCATCGCGCGCGCGGCCGGTCCGCTCGGCGGCGTCACGGTATTTGAAGTCGGCCCGGGGCCGGGCGGACTGACCCGCGCGCTGCTCGCGCTCGGCGCCGCGCGCGTCGTCGCGGTCGAGCGCGACGAGCGCGCCATCGCGGCTTTGCGCGAGATCGCCGCGCATTATCCCGGACGTCTCGAAGTCGTGGCGGCAGACGCCCTCGACTACGATCCGCGCCCCCTGCTTGCCGGGCCCACCCGCATCGTCGCCAACCTGCCCTACAACATCGCCACGGCCCTGCTCGTCCGCTGGCTCAGCATCGAGCCCTGGCCGCCCTGGTACGATGTCGCGGTTTTGATGTTTCAGCGCGAAGTCGCCGAGCGCATCGTGGCGCAGCCGCATTCGAAGAGCTACGGCCGCTTGTCGGTGCTGGCGCAATGGCGCTGCGAGGCGCGAATGTTGTTCGACGTCAACGCCTCGGCTTTCGTACCGCCGCCCAATGTCAAATCCTCGGTCGTTCACCTCGTGCCGCGCCGCCAACCGCTGCCGTGCGACCGCGCGTTACTCGAGCGTGTCACCCAGGCGGCCTTCGGCCAGCGCCGCAAGATGCTCCGCCAGAGTTTGCGTTCGCTGGGCACCGATGTTTCGGCTCTGCTGGCAGCGGCTGGACTGAACCCGACGTCGCGCGCCGAGGATCTCTCAGTCAGTGATTTTGTGGCGTTGGCCCGCGCGCTGGCCGAGTGCCGGTGACTAGGGCAAGATGCCGCACGAGCCAACCCCGTCAGGTCACCGCCGCAATGACCGCAATGCACCGCCAATCGCTCGTCGCCTACGGCCAACCGCTTTGCGAGACCGTGATCGATTGCCCAAAACCGCGCGGCAACGAGGTTTTGGTGCGGATCGAACGTTGCGGCGTCTGCCACTCGGACCTGCATCTGCAGGACGGCTATTTTGCGCTCGGCGGCGACAAACGCCTCGACATCACCAAAGACCGGCCGCTGCCGTTCACCCTGGGCCACGAGATCGCCGGCGTGATCGAGGCCGCAGGCGAAGCGGCCGCGGATGCGGACATCGGCCGGCGCGTCGCCGTCTATCCCTGGATCGGCTGCGGTGAGTGTGCGCCGTGCCAGCGCGGCGAGGAGAATTTGTGCTCCGCCCATCATCATCTCGGGATCAGCGCCGACGGCGGCTTTGCCACCCATGTGTTGATCCCGCATCCGCGTTATCTGCTCGACTATGCGCCGTTGTCGCCGAATTTTGCCGGGCCGCTGATGTGCTCGGGGCTGACGGCCTATGCGGCGCTCAAGCGGCTTGCCGGACGCGCCGAGGATAGCCC
>JASHWN010000194.1 GCA_030044035.1 Xanthobacteraceae bacterium | reverse complement strand
CGCGGCACCATCTTCGCGTTGCACAGCATCGTCGACGACGACGCCTTTCATCCGGACCATACGCTGCGTTGTCCGGTCGGAAAGCTGGAATGGATCCTGCGCCGGCTGCGCCGGGAGCCGCTGGATTTCGTCACTTTCGACGCGGCCATTGAACGGCTGAGCACGCCTTCCGCCCGCCCGTTCGTCACCTTCACCTTCGACGACGGCTTTGCCGATAATCTGACCAAGGCGCTGCCGGTCATGGAAAAGTTCGCGGCGCCGTTCACGGTCTATGTTTCGACCGGCATGATCACCCGCGACATCGACGCCTGGTGGTTCGGCCTTGCCGCACTGATCCGCTCGCACGGCGAGGTCGTGCTGCCGGAACTCGGGCGCTTCCACTGTGCCGACGCGCCGGGCAAGCAGCGCGCCTATGCGGCGATCGAGGCCGCAGTCCACAACAATTTCGATCTGTTGCCGGCGATCCGCGAGGCGCTTGCTGCAGCGGGCATCAAAATCCGGGCGTTGGTCGACCAAGAAGCGCTTACCGAACAACAGCTCCGCGTTCTCTCGGCGCATCCCCTGGTGACGATCGGCGGCCACACCACGACGCATCCAAATCTGGCACGCGCGACGCCCGCAGCGGCCCGTTGGGAAATGGCGCACAATCGCGCTTTCCTGCAGGAGATCACCGGCAAACCGGTCAATCACAATGCCTATCCGTTCGGCCACGCCGGCACCTGCGGTGAACGCGAAGTGGAAATTTGCCGCGCGCTTGGCTTCCGCACCGCCGTCACCACCCGGTCGGGGATGCTGTTCGCCGAACATCGCGGCCATCTGCACGCGCTGCCGCGCATCTGCCTGACGCGCGACGAGAACCTGTCGACGCTGCACTGCAAGCTCAACGGTCTGAGCCGCGCGTTCACCTCGCGGCTCGGCCATCCCATTGCCGTTATGTGAGAACGAGTCGCGAAACATGGCGGACGACAAGCGGCCGATCGTCACTATCATCATCAAGGCCTACAACGAGGAACGCCATATCGCCGGCGCCATCGAGAGCGCGCTCGCGGCGCTCGACGACATCGACGGCGAAGTGATTCTGGCCGACGGGGCGTCGACCGACAGGACGGTCGACATCGCCCAGCATTATCCGATCAAGATCGTGCGCCTGAACGATCCGACCGACCGTTCCTGCGGCGCCGGCGCGCAATTGGGCTTTCAATACAGCAGGGGCGAATTTCTCTTCCTGATGGACGGCGACATGCGGCTGCAGAACGGCTTTCTCGCCGCCGCCGTTCGCTTCCTTGGCGATCATCCGACCGTGGGCGGCGTCGGCGGCGGCATGATCTACCAGAACGCCGGCGGTCTGGAATATGACCAGCGCGCGCGCCGCTACGATCCGGATCGCGGGCCGGGCGTGGTGACGCGTCTCGGCGGCTGCGGTCTTTACCGCCGCTCGGCCGTCGCCGCCGTCGGCTATTCGACCGACCGCAACCTGCATGGCGGCGAGGAATTGGAGTTGGCGGCGCGCCTGCGCGCCAGTGGCTGGACGATCGCCAAAATCGACTGCGTCGCGGTCGAACATTATTGCGGCGGCGGCAATCCGTACGCGCTGCTGCTGCGGCGAATGAAGACGCGCAACGCGTTCGGCCCCGGCGAGATCATCAGAGCGTCGCTCGGACGGCCTCACTTCGGCCTCGTCGTGCGTCACGACAGGAACTCGCTTCTATGCGCTCTGGTGGCGCTATGGTGGGCTACGATGGCGGCCGTCGCCGTCGTGCTCAGCGGCGTGGACGCGGTGGTCGCGATCACGGCGCTGTTCGCCTTCCCGTTCGCCGTCATGACCTGGCGGTGGCGTTCGCTGCGTCACGGCCTCTACTCGGTCATGGCGTGGAACACGCAAGCGCTGTGCTTCCTGCCGGGCTTCTTGCGGCCGCGCAAGCCACCCGCCGCATGGATGGCAAGTACCATCGTCAAAGAGCCGCTCGGCCAAAGCGCGCAGCGGGCAGCGCTGGCATAAAGATTCCGTGTCGGTTCGCACAGGCGTGGCCGTGACGGAATTCAGATCGGAGGACGGCCCATGAAAAGGGCCAGCTGGGTTGGGCTTCTGGCGCTGGGCGCTGCGTTGGCGATCACGGCTGCGTCGCGCGCCGCTGCGACGCAGCCTGATGCGCGCTTCGACCGCGGCATCGCCGTCACCGCGATGGCGTGGGCGGCAGTCGAGCCGGACGCGAAGGCCTTTACGTTCCCGCCATTCGTCGGGCCTTCATACGCGCTGCGGCCTGACGAATTGCAGGCGTTGCGCCGCACCGGCTTTGATTTTGTACGCTTGGCCGTCGATCCCGGCCCTTTCCTGCAGTTCCACGGAACGCGCCGCGCCGCGGTCGACCGCATGCTTGCCGAGCGCGTGCAGCTCATTCTGGCCTCGGGATTAGGCGTGATCGTCGATTTTCATCCCAGCGATATGCACCCGGACTATACCGCGCAGGCGCTCACGGCCGGACTGCAGACGCCGCTATTTGAGTCTTATCTGCAGCTGCTTTGCGACACTGCTGCGCTGCTTGGCCAACTGCATTCCAAGCGCGTCGCGCTCGAGCTGATGAACGAACCGCCGATCGCCCCCGGCTTGTGGCAGCCCATGCTCGAAGCCGCCTATGCGGCGGCCCGCGCCGGCTCATCCGATCTGCCGCTGATCTTGGAAGGCGGCGATGAGGCGTCAGCCGCCGCGCTGATGAAAATGAAAACAACGCCGTTCGTTGCCGACCCGGCGGTGCGCTTCGCGTTGCACTATTACGACCCGTATCAGTTCACCCATCAGGGCGCGGCGTGGAATGCCGCCCGCTATTTGGCCGACGTTCCATATCCGGCCCGCGTTCGTCCGCTCGACGACAGTTTGACGGCGAGCGCCGCGATGATTGCCGCCTCAATCCTCTCGGCGCCGGAGAGATCGCTGGCGTATAAAGATGCGCAGACGCGGCTGGAAGTGTACCGTGCCGCCGGGTTCGATGCCGGCACCATCGCCAAAGCCTTCGCGCGGATCGCCGATTGGGCGCGGTCGCAAGGCATTCCGCCTGATCGGATCATGCTCGGCGAATTCGGCGCCCGACAAACCGCGCTGCAGCTCGCCGGCGCGCGGGCCCGCGAGCGCACGCAGTGGTTCCACGACGTAAGCCGGGCGGCCGAGGCAAACGGATTCGGCTGGGCGGTCTGGGCCTATCGCAGCGCCGGCGGCTTCGGATTGGCACGCAGCGACAGCGACGACGACATCCAGCCCGATATTGCCGAAGCGCTGCGGCTGAAGTCCGGCGCCGGCAAGTAGACGCCGGGTCTTCCGCGCACGCCGCACGGCCAATGCCCTGACCGCATTAGCGTTAACCGCGGTAAGTCATCCGCTGCGCCGGCGACCTTGCTAATAATCAACGACGGCCGTGCGCCAAAGGCACCGGGCGCGGCGCACGCACACGCCGCGCGGCTCGACTTTTTTGTCATTGACTTCGAGCGCCGCCGGGCAAGTCGGCATTGTTCTGTTTGGTTGCGGCACCATGGTTGGCACCTGTCCAGACGTCAGCATCGTCATCAAGGCGCTCAACGAGGAGCGCCACATCGCCGGCGCGATCGAGAGCGCGCT
>JASHWN010000193.1 GCA_030044035.1 Xanthobacteraceae bacterium | reverse complement strand
GTGCATCAAGGACCGACATTAGAAAGCATTCGAATGCTCCGGTGTGGAATGTGTAGATTCGGCGTCAGGCTGCGCGTGACCTCGAAGCCGCCGGGGACGATCGAGTGGGAGTGATTCGACGTCGCGAATTCGCTCACTAGAACTCTTTGTGGCCATCGACCAGCATTGTGGCAGCTGGACGTGATCCTCAGGCGTGATCAGTACTACCCTGATCTCGTTCGATGCTTTCCCGAGCTGCCGCGATGAGTTCATTGTCGAGAATTCGATCGGCAGACAGGCGTTGCAGCGCGTCCAATTCGATCAACGATATGTTGGCGACCCAATCCGCGATCGACGGCGGGGTCGCGAAATAGGTGAGCTTGAGTGGATCCTGCGTCGTGTCGAAGCCAGCGCCTTGTGCGATGTCGACAATCTCAGACCATGGAGCCAGGCCGAACCGCTTTTCGCCCGAAACCAGTCGGCCGACTAGCACGTAGTCAACGCGCGGCAGCAAAACAGGCCTCCCCTCCGGCCAGAGAATGACGCGGCTGGGACGGCCATCGATACGGAAGAACACGATCGTCGACACGAAGCAGCTGGGATTGCGCCGTTCGCATTCGGCGCAACCGTAGTTCCACGCCCATGCAGCACGCAGGTTATCCGCCGGCATCGTTGCGATGTCGCGCTCGGGGGCGCTGCGGACAGAGAATACGTTGCCGAAAGTCCAGCCGCGCAGAAAACCATCGCGTGAATAAGGTCCTTCTCCCATCCCATGCATCTGCGGATCGTGGATTCGCGGCTGGAACGCTGTCACAAGGGCCGACAGCTCGCGTTCAGCTTCGATGCCGAAATAGCTTGGTCGGTGGTAATTAATTTCGAATTCTGCAAAAGGGACGCTCCTTCGGAAGAGCAAGTTCCTGGCGGATCGCAGTTTCACGAAGAAATAAACGCCCGTGTCAGGATTGCCATAAACAACTGTGTCATTCTTGACTGAGAAATGACGACGATTCGCGAAATGCTCCAGTATCCGATCGCGCAGCACAGCGGGCTCAAAATACAAATCCAAGGTGTAGCTCACTGCCGCTGGTCCTGAAATGCACTGGCTGGCGGTTGGGCCGCCGATCCTACCCACGATGTTCACTATATGTTCTACAAGCACTTCGCTTAGTCAAGCCCTCCTTCGACACGCCCGCCGGGTTGAGCCCGCGACTGCTGCGAAAAGAAAGTCGGCTGGGAGACGCTGCTCAACCGTTCGGGCACGACTTTCCGCAAACTGCCGGACAAGGACAAGAACGGCCTCGACGCCGACAAGGCGATGGCGCTGATGCTCAGAGAGCCCTCGACGATCAAGCGGCCGGTCGCGCTTTCGGTCACAAGTTCGAACGCTTCCCTCTCATTTAGCGTCACTGCGCCAAATTGTTCGGCAGGCGAGCTGCCAGTCCCAAACCGGGTGGACCATCTAGCTGCATCGGGTTGATGCTCCAAAGCCCCGCGAGCTCGACCACGTCGGTTTCACTAACAAACGCGTGAGGGCCATTCCGCCGAAGTCTCGCCCGCGCCTCACGTCCGGAGAGGCCGCTTGCGATAAGCGCACTCTCCTCCGCGTTTTGTTGCTCCGCTATTTGGAAAATCCTATCTCCGGCATCGGAGGGCGAGAGGCCGGAGAGATCGGGAAACCCGAGTTTTGCCTCCTCTGGTGTCTGCTCGCCAATGTTCGCCAGAACTGCCCCATCGCTTCCGGACCAAGCGAAAACTCGCATTGGTATTCCCTTCAGACCGCGCGCCCACGCAGTGAAGTCGACCACGCGGTAGCTTCCAAAAAACTGAACGTCATCAAATCGCCCCATCAAGCGAGAAAACAAAATATCAAATCTCCTGCCGATCTCAGGGTGAGATTCGATGGTCGGACACGGCAACGAAAAGCCTACAACAAAGACCCAGCCGCTGACCGGCGGTGAAATGAAGACCCAAGGATCGTCCTTATGCGACCGGCCGTATGCAGCTTCAAGGCCGGACGCCCAGTTGGCTGGCGTTGCCTCTCCGAGCTGAAGCGCATCGAGGACTGACGCTGGATCAGAGGCTTTCACGGCAAACCACGAGACCTTGAATCCGAACGGCTCAGGTTTGTCCGGCGTCTGGTCGAACTTGGGCATCGCTTCTCCCATTAGCGTGCCGGCGGCTTCGTGGCGCAAGCCGCGTCCTTTGGTCCTGCCGCACTGGATGCATTTGTTGCCATCCCAGAAGGTGGCGTAGCCATCTTGGCCTGGCCGCTCCAAAATCAGAATGTTCTGCAACGCCGTATCGAAGCGAGATTTGCTGGCGGCCGGCGGATCGGCAGAAGCCGATTCGGACAAAAAGATTAGCGTTGACAGCAGGACGCACCCGGTCGCGAGCAGACGCGGTGTCAGCCTCTGTCGCTCGCAAGCGGCGACGAGCGCAGCCCAGGTACTCTTTCGCACTGCTCTACGTCCATCAGAATACGATATATCTTATAATCCAGCAACGCTGGCGCGAATACAAGAGCGGTACTGTGGTGGGCAGCGTCGGTGTTTCGAATTGACTGAAGCGTAGTTTCGTGCGGAATGGCGCGATGCCCATCACCATCTACGGCATCAAGAACTGCGACACCATGAAGAAGGTGCGCGCCTGGCTGGAGAAGCATGGCGTCGAGTATGCCTTCCATGACTACAAGACCGCCGGCATCGAGCGCGAGCGGCTGCAGCGCTGGGAAAAGAAAGTCGGCTGGGAGACGCTGCTCAACCGTTCCGGCACGACGTTCCGCAAGCTGCCCGACAAGGACAAGAACGGGCTCGACGCCGACAAGGCGATGGCGCTGATGCTGCGAGAGCCCTCGATGATCAAGCGGCCGGTGCTCGAGCTTGGCGGCGGCAAGGTTTTGGTCGGCTTCAAGCCTGAGCTCTACGCAGCCTCGGTCGCCGCCCGGCAGTAGCGCGGACGGGCGCAACGAGCGCCAGTCTGGTTAACCAAGCCATTTTCCTGCCACCAAAGAACCATGTCCCGCGCACAGCGGCATCACGGTTTTTCCGAAGAGCTGCGGCTTGTTGCGCGCCAAATGGGTCGAGCGGCTTGCCAATTCGCCGTTCAAGAAAGTGGTGGGTGCAGGCACGCGCGAGCGCGCCTTAAGAGGATCTGATGAAATCACCTGTCTTGTCCGGCGGCCTTGTGCTGGTCGCTGTCACCGCCGCCTCCGTCCTTTACGCGCAGGCCGCCGATCTGCCGGTGCCGCCGGCGCCGGCGCCGGTCGCGCCGATCCCCTACGCGCCGAAGCTTTACGACTGGAGCGGAATTTACGTCGGCGTCCATGTCGGCGGCGGCTATTCGGGCTCGTCGTGGACCGATCCAATCACCGGCCTCGGCAACGGCACCTTCAACAATTTCGGCTTTTTGGGCGGCGCGCAGATCGGCGCCAATGTGCAGTTCAACCGGCTGGTGCTCGGGCTCGAAGGCGATTTCAGCTGGACCAGCCTGAAGGCTTCGAGCGCCGATTCGATCGGCGAGGCGATCAGCACCAGCGTGCCCTGGACCTCGACCGTCACCGGCCGCGTCGGCGCCGCGTTCGACCGCCTCCTGGTCTACGGCAAAGGCGGCCTGGCGCTGGCGCAGGACCAGAGCACCCTGACCGATCTCGGCGGCAATCTCGCCACCGACACGTTTCTGCGCACCGGCTGGACCGCCGGCGCCGGCCTCGAATATGCGCTCGACGATAATTGGTCGGCCAAGATCGAATACGACTATCTCAGCTTTGGCTCGCAATCGATGAGCTTCACCACGCCCTTGGAAACTGTCGGCTCCAGCGCCAGCCTCAATGTGCAGGAGATCAAGGCGGGGCTGAATTACCGGTTTAGTTGGCAGTGATAGGATTTCCAATCGACCGGTTACGATGATTTTAGATGGACATTTTCCGTCGTCATTGCGAGCGAAGCGAAGCAATCCAGGGGT
>JASHWN010000192.1 GCA_030044035.1 Xanthobacteraceae bacterium | reverse complement strand
GCAAGGCATTGCGCCACGGCGGCGCCGGCACCGACCTCATGCGAACCTTTGCGCACAGTCTGAACGCGAAACTGGAAATGATCGACGGCCATTACGGCCACACCGTTCGCTTCGAGCTGCCGTTGTTCGATGGGCGATCCGATTAACGGCCGCACGACGCCTTGGCTCAGGCAATGACGTTTGTAGGAGGGGAGCATGACCGTTCCAGCCGCCCGGGTGCTGGCGTTTCCCGGGATCGATCTTGAAACTTTGGCCAAGCTGCGCGCCCGCGCCTGCAATGCTTTCATGCGCGACGATCTCCCCGCCTATCAAGAAGCTTGCATGATGATCCGGAAGCTGCTCGGCGGTCGAGATGTCTCGGAGACAGGCGCCCGAAGCTACCGTTACCGGGAAAAGCCCCAGCGCCGTGGGCTGCTCCCGCAAGAAGTGCGAGCTCGGCTGAGCGCAAAACGCGCTGTGCTTTGAAGCGCTGGGCAGTCAGCTCCGCGCCGACGGGCGGTCCTAAATCTGATCGATAAAAAATTCGCATCCAAGCGCTAGTTGATAGGGCGACACATATAGGATCGCTTGACGAGGTTCAAAGCTTTCTTGACGACATCGGTTGGGATTGAGTAGCTCTGGACTTTCGCTGTCTAAGAACGCCACCCACTTCGCTACTCGTACAAAACCTCGACGTGACGTCCTCCCCCTCCATTCGACTTGGTCTCGACATCGGCGGCACGTTTACGGACGTCGCGCTCGAGGTTGGCGAGCGGCGCTTTACCACCAAGACGCTGACGACATCCGGAGCGCCGGAGCAAGGCGTGCTGGCGGCGCTGCGTTTGGTCATCGAGGCGGCGGCGATCGCGCCCGGTCAGGTGCAGCTCATCATCCACGGCACCACGCTCGCCACCAACGCGGTGATCGAGCGCAAGGGCGCCAAGACCGCGCTTCTGACCACCGAGGGCTTTCGCGATGTGGTCGAGATCCGGCACGAGAACCGCTTCGAGCAATACGACGTCAACATCGATCTGCCGCCGCCGCTGGTGCCGCGCCGCCTGCGCTTTGCGGTGCGCGAGCGCATCGATGCGCAGGGCCGGGCGCTGCTGCCGCTCGATGAAGCAAGCCTTGCGCGCGCCATCGATGCGCTTGCCGCCGCGCAAGTCGAAGCGGTGGCGATCGGCTTCCTGCACAGCTTCACCAATCCGGAGCACGAGCGCCGCACCGCCGATGCGGTGGCGCGGCGGCTGCCGCAGGTGGCGGTGACGCTATCGTCCGACGTCTCGCCGGAAATGCGCGAATACGAGCGTTTCTCCACCGCGTGCGCCAACGCCTATATCCAGCCGCTGATGGGGCGCTATCTCGCCGGCCTCGCACGCGAGCTCAAGCGCGCCGGCTTTGCCTGCCCGCTGCTCCTGATGACCTCCGGCGGCGGCGTCACCACGGTCGAAACTGCGATCCGCTTTCCGGTGCGTCTTATCGAATCCGGCCCCGCCGCGGGCGCGATCTTCGCCGGCTGCATCGCCCGGCAGCACGGGCTCGACCAGGTGCTGTCGTTCGACATGGGGGGCACCACGGCGAAAATTTGTTTGATCGATCATGCGCAGCCGCAGACCGCGCGCGTTCTCGAAGTGGCGCGGGTCTATCGCTTTCTCAAAGGCAGCGGCCTGCCGCTGCGCATCCCGGTGATCGAAATGGTCGAGATCGGCGCCGGCGGCGGCTCGATCGCGCGGCTCGATGCGTTAAAGCGCATTGCGGTCGGTCCGGACAGCGCCGGTTCAATGCCGGGTCCGGCGTGCTACGGCCAAGGCGGCGAGGCGCCGACCGTGACCGACGCCGATGTCGTGCTCGGCCGCATCGATCCGGAAAAATTTTCCGGCGGCCGGATCGCGCTCGACGCGCGCGGTGCCGAACGCGCCGTGGCCGACCGCGTCGGCGCGCCGCTTGCGCTTTCCGCCGCGCATGCCGCGTTCGGCATCAGCGAGATGGTCGACGAGAACATGGCGAACGCGGCGCGCGTCCACGCCATCGAAAGCGGCAAGGATTTGCGCACACGGACGTTGATCGCGTTCGGCGGCGCGGCGCCGCTCCATGCCGCGCGCGTCGCGCAAAAACTCGGCGTTCGCCGCGTGCTCATTCCTGCCAATGCCGGCGTCGGCTCCGCCGTCGGACTTTTGCGCGCGCCGGTCGCTTATGAAATCGTGCGCGGACGGCTCATTCGCCTCGCCGAATTCGATGCCGCTGCCGTCAATCGTCTGATCGCCGAGATGCGCGCCGAGGCCGAAGCGGTGGTACGCCAAGGCGCGCCGGACGCCGAGAAACTTGCCGAGCAGCGCTCCGCCTTCATGCGCTATCGCGGCCAGGGTCATGAGATTGCCGTGACCTTGCCGGTGCGCGATTTTTCCGCAGCGGACCGCGCGACCCTGAGCGAGCTGTTCGAAGCAGCCTATCGGCGGCTCTATAGCCGCTCGATTCCGGGCGTCGATATTGAAATTCTAAGCTGGGTGGTGTCGCTGAGCGCCCGGGCGCAAGGCCGTCTCGCCACCGCCGCTGCGGAGCAGCCAAGCGAGCCAAAGCCGGCCGCGTGCCACGCCGTGTTCGACGCCGATGCCGGCGAGTTCGTCGCAACGCCGGTCTACTGGCGCGCCGACCTTGCACCCGGCGCCCGCATCAAAGGGCCCGCGGTCATCGCCGAAGACGAAACCTCGACCGTGGTCGGCCCGCAATTCGAGGCGTGCATCGATCGCTTCGGCTACATCGAACTCAATGCGTACGGAGCCGAAAATCGATAGACCTCGATTTCGCGGTTAACCATAAGATTAATATGCCGCTGATGAATGGCAGGTACGCCAAAGACCGCATGCCTTTGAATCCCGCCACAATTTGGCGGATGGCCTAAGCGATTTCGAATTAAGGCAGGCGATTGCGGCAAATGCGCCGCGGAATCTCCCAGGGATGATCATATCGGCGCCCCATTGCTTGAGGAACTTTAACTCAAGTCCGCGCCAGCGACGCGTATCGTAAGTAAACGCGTGCATCTCAAGCGCGGCGGGGTGGGTGTCGTTCGCGGGCCACCACGCATTTGTGTGTGTCGCGTAGCGTGAGGGACCGCGCGGGGAAGTATGATGAGGGGGGGCTTGCGGTGGCCGCATCGGCCATTCCAGGTGCTTTGCGTATTGGCCGGCTTCTTGCTGCCGGCCGCGGCCTTTTCCCTTCAGCCCGGCTTTACCCGAACGTCGCGCCGGCGCGCCGATAGAAGGCAAGCCCGATCGCGGCAGCTGCGGCGGCCTTGGCCGGCGCCGCAACGACAACACCGTCGCCATCGTCTGCGGCAATTCCAGCGCCGTTTGTCGGTCGCTCGCCTGCGATCTCTCGCAGCTGCGCGACCCCGACAATTGCCGCATCCTGCCGGACCTGAAAAGGAGCACACACGCCGGCCTCCGACCGTTAGTGCATGTCAGTACGGGAGGCGATCATGAGTTCTTCGCGGGCTTTCCGACCAAAAGACTTGGACGCCGCGTTGATGTATGCGCCGCCTTGGGCGCGAGACGCTGAACCGCAGCCAGAGCCCGACCCGGAGCCGGCCGCAGAGGCCGACGATATGGCCGAGATGCCGCCGGAAGACGACGCGGCCGACGACGCCGACGAGACGCCAAGCTTTTTGGGCGATCGCGCCATGCTCGATCTGCGGCGCCGGCTTTCGCTCAATCCGGAAGTCGTACCGCCACCGCCCATTGTGCTCGAGGAGCGTCCGTCTGTGGTGCGGATTGCGGTGCGATTGTGTGCCGTGACCGCAGTGGCCGCACTCGTCGCCTGGGTGGTGGTGTCGTACTCGCGCCTGCGGCTGCGGGCGCACGATGTAGTGCAGACCGAAATCGCCACCGACGTTGCCTCGCCGACGCAGGGCGCGGTCAAGCTCATGCACGTGCACACGGCAATGCCGGATCCTGCCGCCGCGCCGCCCGACGAAGCGGCTGCTGCGCCGGCGCCGGTCCACGCCTTTGCGGCGGAGGAGAATACGCCGGCGCCGCCATCCGCCGACATGCCGCAGCCGGAGCAACACGCGGGCGTGTCGCTCGCGGTCAAAACGCCGGAGCCGGCCAGTGCATGGCCACCTCCGCCACAGCAGCCTAGCGGGTCAGCTGCGGTGCAAACGGCGGCGCCGGCCGGTGGATGGCCGGCTCCGCCGCAACAGCCTGGCGAGTCGATCGCGGTGCAAACGCCGGCGCCACCGCCAGCTCCTGCGGCGACTGACACCCGACCGACGCTCGACGCCGAGGAGATCGCGGTGCTGCTCAACCGCGGCAAGGCTTTTCTTAACGACGGCGATGTCGTCTCGGCACGTCTTGTGCTGCGGCGCGCGGCCGAGGCCGGCAGCGCGGAAGCGGCCCTGGCGCTCGGTGCCAGTTACGATCCGTTGGTCATCAAACAGACAGGCGCGGTCGGAGTGCAATCCGACGCCGAGCAAGCGCGACAATGGTACCAAAGGGCGGCAGCGCTCGGCTCGAATGCCGCCTCGCGGCAACTGGCAAATCTGGCAAACGTCCGACGATAGTGGGCTGGCTGGCCCCGTGTAGAGTTGAGTTTGTTTGACTGGGGCCGGATCAGGCGGTGGCGGGGCGATCGTTAACGCCCCGCCATCGACCATAGCGCCACGGCAGATACCAGCGCGCCCGTGCCGGCACGGTCTCGGGAACGAAATCGAGCCCCGCAGTGCCGAGCGGGTGGCAGCGGCAAAGCCGCGCCAGCGTCATCCAGCCGCCGGCCCACAGCCCGAACCGTTCGATCGCCTGATCGGCGTAATCCGAGCAGGTCGGCAAATGCCGGCAGCGCGCGCCGACCAGCCACGACAGCGTGTATTGATAGGCTTTGACCAGGCCGCGGCCGAATAGGCGAGGAGCTTTGTGCGCGGTGCTGAGCAGCGAAATGACAGTCACTCCGCCGCAGCCTTCGTCCCGCGCTTGGCCTCGATCTGGCCGATGGCATCTACAACCGCGTCGAAGGTCAGCAAGGTCGAGGCGTGGCGGGCCTTGTAGTCGCGCACCGGCTCGAGCACCGCGATGTCGGCCCACTTGCCGTCGTGCGGCGGCTCGCCGTTCTCCTTGAGCATTTTGCGCACGGTTTCCCGCAAGCTGCGCAGCTCGTCGGCCTTCGCGCCGATGACGTTGCGCGCCATGATCGAGGACGACGCCTGACCCAGCGCGCAGGCCTTTACCTCGTGGGCGAAGTCGGTGACGGTGTCGCCGTCCATCTTCAGGTCCACGGTGACGGTTGAGCCGCACAGCCGCGAATGTGCTGTCGCGCTGGCGCCGGGGTCTTGCAGCCGCCCGATTCGCGGAATCGTGCCGGCAAGCTCGATAATGCGCTTGTTGTAGACGTCGTTCAGCATTGCCACCAACTATATAGGGATCGCTGGGCGGGAGCGAGAGTCCCGGCCTTTTGGCCGTCGTTCCGGCCGAGCGCCCCGCCTTCGCTCGCTCCGCGAGCTGCGGCGGGTAATGAGTCCCGCCGGAGCGCGGGGCGCGTAGGCGGAAGCGAGAGCCGGAATCCATAATTGCCGCTAAGCGGCGCTCCTATATGAATGCCCGGTATTCTGTGGTTATGGATTCCGGGTCGCGCCGCTGGCGCGCCCGCAATGACGTGTTGAGATGCCAAACGATCCAGCGTTTCCAGCGCCCGGCACTGCCGCCGGCCTTGAAGAAGGGTTGGCGCTGACGCCGAAATTCGATGCCAATGGGCTCGTCATCTGCGTGACGACCGATGCCGCGTCGGGCGACGTGCTGATGGTCGCGCATATGAACGGCGAGGCGCTGGCGAAGACCATCGCCAGCGGCGAGGCCTGGTACTACAGCCGCTCGCGCCGCGCGCTGTGGCGCAAGGGTGAGACCTCGGGCCACACCCAGCGTGTCCTCGAGCTGCGCATCGACTGCGACCAGGATGCGGTGTGGCTCAAGGTCGAGCAGGTGGCGGGCGCCTGCCACACCGGCCGCCGCTCGTGCTTTTATCGCGCGGTGCCGCTCGGCCAGGCCGGCGGCGCAGTGAAGCTCGAATTTCGCGACGAGCGCGTGTTCGATCCGGCCGCGGTTTACGGAAAGAAATGAGCGCCGGAACGTTGCCTTACGCGAGTCCAGTGGTTGTTGAAATTTTAGCTCTACGCTAAAGTTGCGCGGCGTTCAGCTAAGGGGAGAGAGATGAACCAGACCCCGGATGTCATCGTCGCAAGCACAGCTGATCTTGCTGTTAAATA
>JASHWN010000191.1 GCA_030044035.1 Xanthobacteraceae bacterium | reverse complement strand
CGACCGCGTGCGCGATCTTCTGGTCGAGAATACCGAGCGGTTTGCCCGCGGACTGCCAGCCAACAACGCGCTGCTCTGGGGCGCGCGCGGCATGGGCAAGTCGTCGCTGGTCAAGGCGGCCCATGCGGCGGTCGGCGCCGCGCATTCCCGGCCCGGCCTAAAACTCATCGAAATCCATCGCGAGGACATCGAGTCGCTGCCGGAGCTGATGGCCATGGTGCGCAACGCGCCGCAGCGCTTCATCGTGTTCTGCGACGACCTGTCGTTCGATGCCGAAGACACCTCCTACAAGTCGCTCAAGACCATGCTCGAAGGCGGCATCGAGGGCCGTCCCGACAACGTGATCTTCTACGCCACTTCGAACCGTCGCCATCTGATGTCGCGCGACATGGTGGAGAACGAGCGCGCAACCGCGATCAATCCCGGCGAAGCGGTCGAGGAGAAAGTGTCGCTGTCCGACCGCTTCGGCCTGTGGCTCGGCTTCCACCGCTGCAGCCAGGACGAGTTTTTGGCCATGGTCGAGGGATACGTGACGCATTACCGCGTTCCGCTCGCCGGCGACGAGCTTCGCCGCGAAGCGCTCGAATGGGCGACGACGCGCGGCGCCCGCTCCGGCCGCGTGGCCTGGCAATACGTGCAGGATTTGGCGGGGCGGCTGGGCGTGCCGCTGAAACCGGAAGTCTGAAATCAGAAGTCAGAAATCTGAAATCAGAAGTCGGAATTCACCTTCAGGTTTCCGATTTCCGACTTCTGATTTCAGATTTCTGATTTCTGACTTCTGCCTTCAGGCCCCGTTGAGGAATTGCGCCGGATCGACCGGCGTTGCGCCCTTGCGGATTTCGAAATGCAATTCCGGCGCGTTGACGTTGCCGGTGCTGCCGGAGTGCGCGATCACCTGACCGCGTTTGACGGTGTCCCCGCGCTTGACCAAAATTTCGCTGGCATGCGCGTAGGCGGTCACGTAGCCGTTGTTGTGCCGGATCAGCACCAGATTGCCATAGCCCTTCAGCTCGTTGCCCGCATAGGCCACGGTGCCGTCCTCGGCCGCCTTCACAGGCGTGCCGGTGGGCACGGCGACGTCGATGCCGTCGTTCTGCAGGCCGTTCGGCTTCGGACCGAAGCCGGCGATCACGCGGCCGCGGACCGGCCAACGGAAGCTCGGCAAGGAACCGACCGGCTCGGCGGCCTTCTGCGGGCTCTGCTGCGCCTCCGAACCCACCGGGCTTGCCTTCCACGCACTATGCGGCGACTCGGCATTGGCCATATCGCGTGGCGTCTGCTGGGGCGCCGGTGCGGGCGCAGGCGGCTTGGCTTCGGCGCGTTCCGTAGAGCGCACGCCGGGAATGGTGAGGCGCTGGCCGACCCTGACCATCGTGTCCGCCGGCAAATGATTGGCCCGCGCGATCTCCGCTACCGGTTTGCCGTAAAGGCGCGCGATGCTGTGGAGCGTCTCGCCCGGCGCCACCACGTGGACGCCCGAGGACGCGGGCACCATGGTTCGCGGCTCGCCGACCGCAGACGCGCCCGCATTGGCCACATGGCTCGCCGGCGGCGCATAAGCCACCGCGGGCGAGGCGCGGTGCGGGATCACCAGATGCTGTCCGGGATGAAGCGTCGGGCTGGTCAAGTTGTTGGCCGACATGATGGCGGAGACAGGCACGCCATGCTTGCGCGAAATGGTCTCGAGCGTCTCGCCGGACGCAACAACGATCGGCGTGCCGCCTTGCCAGGTCCATTTCGGCGGCGGCGGTGCCGGCGCTGGCACCGAGCCCGTGATGTCGTTGCCCGGCTGGTACGATCCCATGCCGCGTCCGCCGCCCGAAACGCCGGTGTCGGCGTGGGCGACCGGCGCGATTGGCTGGCTCTCCACATGGCTCGCCGCGGGCCGCGACTGGATCGAACCGGTCACGTCAGTGCGCGGCGGTGGACTCTCGGAGCCGAAAGAGTCGTTGAAGCGGCCGGTATCGCTGCAGCTCGCAGCACCAAAGCCGATTAATGAAATGGCAACCACTCGCGGCCAGAAGGCCGACCGACGCAACGCGCACATGGTTACTCGCTCGCACGCAACAAACACTAGCGCGCGACTAGACAGCAGTGCGGTAAACAGGCGTTTAAGTGTTTGGACGGTCATTTAATAAAGCCGACCTGTGGCAAAACTGCTACAACTCCTTCGCCTGACCGGGTAAGAGCGGCACAAAACGCACCGCAATCAGCTCTTCACGTTCAAGCTCGCCGTTCGGCAGCTTGGTCAGCTTGACGATGTATTGCGGGCCGCGGCGGGCGCCGAGCGGCAGCACCATTTTGCCGCCGTCGGCGAGCTGGGCGACAAGCGCCTCGGGCACCTTTTCGGCCGCCGCGGTCACCATGATGCGGTCGAACGGCGCCCGCTCCGGCGCACCGGCAAAGCCGTCACCGGCGATGACGATGACGTTGGCATAGCCCAGCGTCTTGAGCCGGTCGCGCGCGGCGTCGGCGAGCGTGCGATAGCGCTCGATACTCACCACTTCGCGGGCGAGCCGCGACAGAACCGCCGCCTGGTAGCCCGAGCCGGTGCCGATCTCGAGCACGCGGTGCTGCGGCCGGACGTCCAACTGGTCGGTCATGTAGGCCACGACGTAGGGCTGGCTGATGGTCTGGCCGCACGCGATCGGCAGCGCTTGGTCCGCATAGGCGCTTTCAGTGTAGTCGGCGGCTACGAAATGTTCGCGCGGCACCTCGTCCATCGCGCGCAGCACCGATTGATTGCTGATGCCACGCCGGCGCAGCGCGAGTTGAAACTCCATCCGTTCAACGTCGGCAGCTGGCTCGGTCACGCTAAGCCTCGCAGTTCGGGTGTGGTTCTTTTATCACTATGCCAGAAGCCTCGACATCGGTTCCGCTTCGGTACGGCCGCGCCCGCCGCTTCCCACAAATAAATTTTTGCAACCGCGGAACAAATCTGCTGTTGAGACGTTTCGGCCATTCGCAACAAAAAGAGGGCGACGGGGACTCGGCTTTGCGCTATTATAGCACGCCGCGCATCGCCTAACTTCTCTCGAAATCTTGCAGTAGCACGGGGTGGAGATGACGGCCGACGGCACCGCTGGCGAAGGCAAACGCGTCCTCGTGGTCGAGGACGAGCCGATGATCCGTCTGTTGCTCGACGACATGCTCGCCGACCTCGGCTACACCATGGCAGCCGAAGCTGGCAGGCTCGACGAAGCACTGACGCAAGCCGAAGACGGCGAGTTCGACGTCGCCATTCTCGACGTCAATCTCAACGGCCAGCCGATCACGCCGGTGGTCGAAGTTTTGGTCAGGCGCGGCGTGCCGTTCGTCTTTGTCAGCGGCTATGCCCGGCGCGGCATCCCGGAGGCGCACAGCCACGTGCCGCTGTTGCAAAAGCCTTTCCAATCCGACGGGCTGGCAAGCGCGCTCGCCGCAGTGGCGGCGAAGGCGGCGAATTAATCCTTTTTCTCGCCGCGGCCGAACAGCGCTGCGAGCCGCGTCATATACGGGTCATCCGTCATGTCGAGCTTGAGCGGCGTGATCGAGACGCGGCGCCGGTCGAGCGCCGCCAGATCGGTGCCGTCGGCGACCGGCACGAACGGCTGGCGCACATAGCCGATCCAGTAATACGGATTGCCGCGGCCGTCGGTGCGTTCGTCGATATGCAGCCGCTCCTGGCGGCGCCGCCCTTGCGCCGTGACTTCGACGCCCTTGACCTCCTCGGGCAAACAATCGGGAAAATTGACGTTGACCAGAATGTCGCGCGGCATGCCCTCTTCGAGCACGCGGCGGATGATGTCGGGCGCAAATTTCAAGCTGGTCTGCCAATACGGCGCGTGGCCGTTGCGCGACTTGTAGGACTGCGACAGCGCCAGCGACGGAATGCCGAGCACCGCAGCCTCCAAGGCGCCGGCAATGGTACCCGAATAGATCACGTCCTCGCCGGCATTGCGGCCGCGATTGACGCCGGAGAGCACCAGATCGGGCGCCTTGTCCTTGAGCAGATGCCGCACGCCCATGATGACGCAATCGGTCGGCGTGCCGCGCACCGCGAAGCGGCGCTCCTCCACCTGACGCAGCCGCAACGGATCGTTGAGCGTCAGCGAATGGGCGACGCCGGATTGGTCGAATTCCGGCGCCACGATCCAGACGTCGTCGGCCAGCTGGTGCGCGATCTTCTGACAGACGTCGAGGCCTTCGGAATGAATGCCGTCGTCGTTGGTGATGAGGATGCGCATGTCATTCCTGCCCCGCTTGCGGGGGAGGTGGCGAGCGCAGCGAGCCGGAGGGGGCGCGCGGCCCGCGCGCTTGCGAAAGCGTAGCGGCCCCCCTCCCTACCCTCCCCCGCAAGCGGGGGAGGGTTTTGTCCGCGCGGCGCCGCATGAGACTGACGTTCATTGTTTCTCGATCTTCTTCATGCCGCCCATGTACGGCGCAAGCGCTTCCGGCACGGCAATCGAGCCGTCCTCCTGCTGATAGGTCTCCATCACCGCGATGAGCGCCCGGCCGACCGCGACGCCGGAGCCATTGAGCGTGTGCACGTGGCGCACCTGGCGGCCCTCCTTGGTGCGGTAGCGCGCATTCATGCGGCGGGCCTGAAAATCGCCGCACACCGAGCATGAGGAAATTTCGCGGTACGCGTTCTGGCCCGGCAACCAGACCTCGATGTCGTAAGTCTTGTGGGAGGCGAAGCCCATGTCGCCGGTGCACAAGGTCATGACGCGATAATGCAGATCGAGGCGGCGCAGCACTTCCTCGGC
>JASHWN010000022.1 GCA_030044035.1 Xanthobacteraceae bacterium | reverse complement strand
GAACTGGTCAAGCATGCCGAAGAGGTGTTCCGCACCTTCATGGATCGGCACAACGTGCCGCCATTGTCCGCCGCGGGGCCGATCGGCCTGTCCTGGTCCTGGCACAAGGACGCCCCGAGCGGCCACGACTTCGTCGGCAGTTACGGCCGCATCTTCGACATGATCGTGCTGGCGCGGCCCGGCCCGGAATGGCAGAGCCCGTCGATGATCACGCTTGAATCGGCGCTGTTCGAAAGCGGACGCCCGGTGCTGATCGCGCCGCCGGCGTCGCCGCGCTCGCTCGGAACGAACGTGCTGGTGGCCTGGAACTGCAGCACCGAGCAGGCGCGCACCATGGCGGACGCCTTGCCGATCCTGCGGCTGGCCGAACGCGTCACCATCGCCACGGTCGAGGGCGCTACGGTGGCCGGCCCGAGCGGCGAGGAGATGGCCCGCACGCTCAAGATCAATGGCGTGGCCGCCGAGCCGATCACGCTGAAGCCGAGCGGCAAGCGCATTGCCGGGGAGGTTTTGCTCGCCAAGGCCGACGAGCTCGGCTGCGACCTGATCGTCAAGGGCGCCTACACGCAGAGCCGATTGCGCCAGATGATTTTCGGCGGCACCACGCGGCATATTCTCGCCAATGCCAAGCTGCCGGTGCTGATGGCGCATTGATTGCAAAGAATTGTCCAACCTGTACCAAACGCTGTCGCCGTTCGCTTACGCGCTGCTCCGCATCGCCGTGGGCCTGGCGCTGGTGCCGCACGGCCTGCGCAACACGTTCGGGTTTTTTCCGAATAGCGGCGCGGTCGCGCTGAACCTCAAGGAGCTCGCCGCGGGCCTCGATCGCGGCGGCTATCGGCCTGGACACTTCTGGGCGCCGGCGATCTCGGTCACGCAGTTGGTCGGCGGTCCGTTGCTCGCGGCGGGGCTGTTCACGCGCCCGGTTGCGCTCGCGGTCGTGCTGTTCCTGCTTGTCGCCAATGTCGAGCGCTGGCGCGTCGGCGGCTATTTTTGGAACAGGCTCGGACTCGAATACACGTTGATGTGGACCATCGCCGCGTTCTATGTGCTGGTGCACGGCGGCGGACTTTATTCGCTCGACCATCTCTTTGGTTTGGATTTTTAGAGTGACAGGAGAAAAGCGTGCCATTCATCGACGCCAATGGCGTGAGTTTGCATTACCAGCGCGCCGGCACGCGCGGCCCGTCCGTGGTGCTGATGCACGAACTCGGCGGCACACTCAATTCGTGGGATGCAGTGGCGCCGCGCCTTAGCGCCAGCCGCCGCGTGCTGCGCTACGATCAGCGCGGCGCGGGACTGTCCGAGAAGGTGCGCCAGGAATTTAGCAACGACGTGCTGGTCGAGGATTTTATTGCATTAGCCGACGCGGTCGGCCTTGACCCGCCCTATCATTTCGTCACCGTGGCCGCCGCCGCCACCCAGGCGCTGCGCTTTCTCGAACAGCGCCCCGAGCAGGTCGGCTCTCTCGTTCTGTGCAATCCGGCTCCCGGCGTCGATCCGAGCCGCGCTGCGGCGCTCAATGAGCGTGCGGCGTTCGCCATGCGCGAAGGCATGCGCGCGTCGCTGCCGACGACGCTTGCCATTTCCTATCCGGAGCACCTCGGCGAACGCCCGGCTTATGAGGCCTATCGCGGCCGCTACCTCGCCAACGACCCAGTCGGCTTCGGCTATGGCTTTCGCGCGCTCGCTCGCACCAACATGCTGCGCATGCTGCCGCAAATCCGCTGCCCCACCATGGTGGTTGCCGGCCGCCACGACACCGTCCGGCCGCATGCCGGCACCGCCGAACTGGCCAAGAAAATTCCGGGCGCGCGCTTCGAGCTGATCGAGGCCGGCCATTTCATGCCGACGCAGGGGCCGGAGCCGCTGTTGGCATTGCTCGAGGATTTTCTGCCGACGTAAGCGAAAACACCATGCCAACGAAAGCACTGACGATGAAAACAAAAGCGAACGGCATCACCATCAATTATCAGATCGACGGTCCCGAGGGCGCGCCCTGGCTCGTGTTCTCCAATTCGCTCGCCACCTCGACCGCCATGTGGGACGGCCAGGCCGCGGCGCTGCAATCCGACTTCCGCGTGCTGCGCTACGATCAACGCGGCCATGGCGGGACAGAAGCGCCGTCCGGCCACTACGCCTTCGCTACGCTGCTTGACGACGCGCTCGGCCTCCTCGACGCACTCGGCATCGCCAAGGCGCATTTCGCCGGCCTGTCCATGGGCGGCGCCACCGCGCTGGGGCTTGCCGAGCAGCATCCCGACCGCCTCGACCGGGTCATCGTCAGCGACTCGCCCTGCCAGTCAACGCCGCAGTCGAGCCAGCAGTGGGAGGAGCGCATCGCGGTGGCGCAGCAGCAGGGCATCGAGGCTTTGGTCGAACCAACGATCGAGCGCTGGTTTCCGCCGGAGACCGTAGCCAAGCACCCGCCGCACCTCGACAAGGTGCGCGCCATGATCCGGGCCACGCCGGTCAACGGCTTCATCGGCTGCGCCGCCGCGCTCGCCGACCACGACTATGCCTCGGCGGCCACATCGGTGCGGCGGCCGGTGCTGTTCATAGTCGGCGAAAAGGACGGCGCCACGCCCGCGGCCATGCGCAAGCTGCACGACAAGGTTGCCGGCTCGCGCTTCGTCGAACTGCCCGGCGCCGGCCACATCTCCAACATGGATCGGCCGGCCGAATTCAACCGTGCGCTGCGCGATTTCTTGGCCGCCTGATCGGACCGACGGCCTTTCGCATTGATGCGGATCAAAGGATCAAAGGGCCGCCGACGCTATGAAATTTCGGCGGGGCACGCATCGCGGCCCGCCGAACCGAAGGCTTTGCAAACACAAGTTCCAATCACTATACGTCAGTAAAACAGCCAGATGCGGGGCCGCCCGCAAGGCCCAGGGCCGCTTACAAGGCCGCTCATCGCAAGGAACGCCACGCTTTTACAGGAGAATTCTCATGGCCACGGTGACAATGAAGGCCCCCGCGCCGGGCGGACTGTCCAACAAGGCGCGCGAATTGATGGAGGCCATCAACACCGAGGCCGGCAAGCACAACATCTGGGTCCGCACCCAAGCCAACGCGCCGGCGCAACGGCCGTGGTTCAGCGAGACGAGCGGCGAAGGCTCCGGCCAGCTCGGCACCGGCCGGGTCGCCGTCAACCAGATGAAG
>JASHWN010000190.1 GCA_030044035.1 Xanthobacteraceae bacterium | reverse complement strand
CCGGCGAGGCGATCCGCTTCCGCGGCCTCGTGCTGCGCCACGATTATGAAAAAGCCGGCAGCGCCTGCATCGATTACCTGGAGCAGCGCGCCGACGTGGACGCCGGGCGCATCGGCATCATCGCCATCAGCCTCGGCGGCTATTACGCGCCGCGCTGCGCCGCGTTCGAGCCGCGCTTTGCCGCCTGCATCGCCTGGGGCGCGATCTGGGATTACTGCGCGACCTGGAAGAAGCGCATCGACGCCGGCTTCAAGGCATCCATGTCGGTGCCGGGCCATCACATCATGTGGATCCTCGGCGCCGCTTCGCTCGACGCGGCGCTGGCGAAGCTCGAGCCGTTCCGGCTCGACGGCGTGGTGCAGCGCATGCGCTGCCCGTTTCTGGTGGTGCACGGCGAAGACGACGAGCAGATTCCGCTGAAAGATGCGCAGGCGCTGTACGACGCGTGCGGCTCGGCCGACAAGACGCTGCGCGTTTTCACCGCCGCAGAAGGCGGCGCGCAGCATTGCCAGCGCGATTATCTGTCGCTCGGCACCGCGGTGATGTGGAACTGGCTGGAGCAGAAGCTGCAGCCGTGAGCAGCGGCGCCCGGGAAGGACGCGCAGTGGCTGATTTCGACCTCGCCGTCATCGGCGGCGGCATCAATGGCGCCGGCATCGCGCGCGACGCCGCCGGCCGCGGCTTGCGCGTCGTGCTGTTCGAGCAAAACGATCTCGCCTCCGGCACGTCGTCGGCGTCCTCGAAGCTGATCCACGGCGGCTTGCGCTACCTGGAATACGGCGAATTCCGCCTGGTGCGCGCCGCGCTCGCCGAGCGCGAAATCCTGCTGCGCGCGGCGCCGCATCTGATCCGGCCGCTGCGCTTCGTGCTGCCGCTCGATCCGGCGCGCCGCTCGCCCTTGCTGCTGCGGCTCGGCCTTCTGCTCTACGACTGGATCGGCCGGCGCCGGATTCTGCCGGGCACGCGCGAGCTCGATCTCGTGACCGACGACGCCGGTCAGCCGCTGCGCAGCGCGTTCCAGCATGCGTTCGAATATTCCGACTGCTTCGCCGACGATGCGCGGCTCGTCGTGGTCAATGCGGTCGATGCCGCCGTGCGCGGCGCGGCGATCCGCACGCGCACGCGCGTGGCCCGCGCCGAGCGCAGCGACCTCTGGCGGCTTGTCGTCAATGCGCGCGGCCGGCGCGACGAGGTGACGGCGCGAATTTTGGTCAACGCCACCGGCGCCTGGGTCGAAGCGGTGGCGCAGGCGGTGCTGCGCCAAGCGCCGTCACGGCCGCGCGTGCGGCTCGACAAGGGCAGCCACATCGTGGTGCGGCGGCTCTACGAGCACGATCGCGCCTACATTCTGCAGGCCGCCGACCGCCGCGTCGTGTTCACCATTCCGTTCGATCGCGATTTCACGCTGATCGGCACCACCGACCGGAGTTTTTCCGGCGATCCGGCGACGGTCACGCCCACCGCCGAGGAGATCGAATATTTGTGCGGCGTGGTAAACGAGTATTTCCGCGCTTCGATTGCGGCTGCCGACGTGGTGTGGGCGTTCGCCGGCGTGCGCGCGCTTTACGACGACGGCGCGCGCAAGCCGCAGGATGTCGGCCGCGATTACGCGCTGAGGCTCGATGAGCGCTTCGGCGTCGCGCCGCTGCTGACGGTCTATGGCGGCAAGATCACCACTTACCGCCGGTTGGCCGAAGACGCGCTCGATCGGCTCGCGCATTTCTTTACCCGGTCGCGGCGCTGGACCGCGCAGAGCCCGCTGCCGGGCGGCGATTTTCCGTATGACGGCATCGACGCGCTGACAGCGCGCACGCTGCACCAATGGCCGTTCCTGACCGACGATCACGCCCGGCGTTTGACACACGCCTACGGCACCCGCGTTCAAGCGGTGCTTGGCAACGCCACACAGCTCGACGACCTCGGCCAACGCTTCGGCGCCGACTTGACGGCCGCCGAGGTGCGCTATCTGATGCGCAACGAATGGGCGCAAACCGCCGACGATGTGCTGTGGCGGCGGTCGAAACTCGGCCTGCGCTTGACCCCGCCACAGGCCGCCGCGTTGGCCGACTTTATGGTGAAGGAACTCGCCGCCAAGGCCAACGATTAGCGGCGATCATTCAAATTTTATCGATCTGTTTCATTCGAATTTTATGCGCAGCCGAGCAGAATAATGCAGAAAATTGCCTTTGCTCCGGCAAACCAGGTTCGCCATGACGCCGCTCACTGCCGAAATCGCCCAACGGCTCGTCAATCTCAAAGTGCTGGTCGTCGACGACGAGCTGACCATGCGCAAGGTGACGCGCTCGCTCTTGCAGTCGATCGGCGTCAAGGCGATCTTCGAAGCCGGCGACGGCCGCACCGGGCTCGACGCGGTCTGCACGCTCAATCCCGATATCGTCATTCTCGATTGGGAAATGCCGAGCCCCAACGGGTCGGAATTCATGCGCGAGCTGCGCTCGCCCGGACGCTTTCCGTTTCCCGACGTGCCGATCATCATGCTGACCGCTTACGGTGAGCGCTCCCGCGTGGTCGAGGCGGTGCGGCTCGGCGTCAATGAATACCTGCTCAAGCCGGTGTCGTCGTCGGCGCTGCTGGCCCGTATGGTCGCCGTCCTGGTCAAGCCGCGCCGGATGGTGAAAAAGGGCGATTACTACGGCCCCGAGCCGCGCGCCATGTCGAGCTACAAACCCGATCCGGACGCCGGTCTCGGCAGCGAGATCGTGCTGATCAATTAAGCTTCCGCCTTGCCGCGCGCGGGCCGCACAGCACACGTCGACAAAACCCCGCTGTGCGACGCCCCACGCGCTTTGCTGAACGCAATCCGGCGGGTTTGATCGATACATTTTACCAAGCCGCAACACGGCTGTGATTTGATCGCTTCCCGCCGGCTTCCCGCCGCTCCTTAAGTATCAAGTCCAGGCCGCAGCGCTCCGTTATGGCACCGACACAGACCAAGAAGGAAGTTGCCGGCCTCATCCAAGCGCTGTCCGTGCTGGTGGTCGACGACAACCAGTACATGCGCAAGATGGTCCGCAACCTTCTGGTCAATTGCGGCATCAAGGACATTTACGAGGCGGCCGACGGCATCGCCGCGCTCGACATCATCCGCACCGTCGTGCCGGACGTCGTGATCCTCGACTGGGAAATGCCGCTCCTAAGCGGCGCCGAATTGGTGCGCATCGTGCGCTCGCCGGGCGTGTTCCCGATGCCGGACATCCCGATCATCATGCTGACCGGGCATTGCGAGCGCTGGCGCGTGGTCGAGGCGGTGCGGCTCGGCGTCAACGAATACCTGACCAAGCCGGTTTCGGCGAAAGCGATTTACGACCGCCTGCTCTCGATCATGGCGCAGCCGCGGCCGAGCGTGCAGCTCGGCGATTATTACGGACCGGAGCCGCGCAAGCTGTTGTCCGCATCCATCGAGGACGACGCTGCGGCCGAGCCGACGACTGCCGTCGCCGCCGAGTGATATCAACGGCTCTTATTGCTGACTCATATCCGTCACCCTGAGGTGCGAGCGAAGCGAGCCTCGAAGGGCGACGGCCCGTGAGTCCTCGGCCGTATCCTTCGAGGGCCGCTTTGCGGCCACCTCAGGATGACGGTCAACATTAATTGCGCTTGGTATGAGGCTTGCGGCGGCCATCCCGCCGCCGCATTGCCGCAGCAGCGCCATTCCGATTCCCACCGGCCGGCTACATGCGCTAGGTATCGTGGCCGTGCCGCGCAATCGTCTGCCGCGGCGTCCGCGTTGGGGACGGGATGCAATTGGTCGGAGCGAAACCGGGCGCCGCCTCAGCCGAGGGTACCGCGCGCGTGCTGTTGCGCATCGAGGGGCTCACCAAGCGCTTCGGCGACACCGCGGCGGTCGACCGGCTTTCCCTCGACATTCATGACGGCGAGTTCTTCGCACTGCTCGGCCCGTCGGGCTGCGGCAAGACCACGCTGTTGCGGCTGATCGCCGGCTTCGAGCGGCCGAATGCCGGCCGTATCGTGCTCGACGGCGTCGATCTCGCGCCGGTGCCGCCGCATCGGCGCCCGGTCAACATGATGTTTCAAAGCTATGCGCTGTTCCCGCACCTGTCGGTCGAAGCCAACGTCGCGTTCGGTCTCAAACAGGAAGGTTTGCCGCGCGACGAGATTGCCGGCCGCGTCGCCGACATGCTGGCGCTGGTCAGGCTGCAGGATTTTGCCGCGCGCAAGCCGGACCAGCTGTCCGGCGGACAGCGCCAGCGCGTGGCGCTGGCGCGCTGCCTGGTGAAACGCCCGCGCGTGCTGTTGCTCGACGAGCCGCTTGCGGCGCTGGACAAGAAGCTGCGCGATGCGACGCGCTTCGAGCTGATGGAACTGCAGCGCCAGCTCGGGCTCACTTTCGTCATCGTCACCCATGACCAGAGCGAGGCGATGATCGTCGCCGACCGCATCGGCGTCATGGACCGCGGCCACTTGATGCAGGTCGGCGCGCCGGCCGAACTCTACGAGCGGCCGAACTCGCGCTGGGTCGCGGACTTCGTCGGCGACGTCAATCTGTTCGAAGGCCGCGTCGGCGACGACCGCTTGAGCGTCGAAGGCACCGCCGCCGGCCGGCTGCGGCTTGGCGCGCCGGTCGCGGCTGAGCCGCGCACCACGATCTGGGTCGCGGTGCGGCCGGAGCGCATGCGGCTGTCGCGCGATAAGCCGGCTGCCGCGGAGGAGAACTGGCTCGCCGGCGCCGTCGCCGAGATCGGCTATTTGGGCGATGTGTCGGTCTATCGCGTGCGACTTGCCGACGGCTCGCTGGTCAGGGCGGCAGCGCCCAACGACGGCGGCGTGGCGGCGCTGCGCCAGGACGAGCCGGTCTATTTGCGCTTTGCGCCCGACGCGGCAATCGTGTTGACGCGGTGACACGATGATCGACGCAAAGAGCCGGATGCCCAAAACATCGCTGGCGCGCAAATTCGTGGTCGCGTTGCCCTATGCGTGGCTGCTGCTGTTCTTTCTGGTGCCGTTCCTGATCGTGCTCAAGATCAGCTTGTCGCAGAGCGCGATCGCGCAGCCGCCTTATGCGCCGGTGCTCGATTTTGCCGCCGGCTGGCGCGGTATCGCGCGGTTTTTCGCCGGCCTGTCGTTCGACAATTACCGGCTGCTCGGCTCCGATCCGCTTTATCTGTTGTCCTACGTCAAGAGTTTGCAGATCGCGGCGTTCTCAACGCTGATGCTGCTCGCCATCGGCTATCCGATCGCCTACGGCATGGCGCGCACGCCGCGGCGCGTGCAGGCGGTGCTGGTGGTGCTCGTGGTGCTGCCGTTCTGGACCTCGTTCCTGATCCGCATCTACGCCTGGATGAACATCCTGCAGCGCGACGGCCTCCTCAACAAGGCGCTGCTGGCGCTGCATATCGTGCACGAGCCGCCGGTCTGGCTCGCCACCGACACCGCGATCTATATCGGCATGGTCTATTCGTATCTGCCGTTCATGGTGCTGCCGCTCTACGCGGTGCTGGAGAAGCTCGATCAGTTGCTGCTCGAAGCGGCCGCCGACCTCGGCTGTCCGCGCTGGAAGGCGTTCTGGCTGGTGACGGTGCCGCTGTCGTCGCCCGGCATCGTCGCCGGCGCATTGCTCTGTTTCATCCCCATCGTCGGCGAATTCGTCATCCCCGATCTGCTCGGCGGCTCGAATGCGCCGATGATCGGACAGACGATCTGGACCGAGTTCTTCGGCAACAAGGATTGGCCCGCTTCGGCTGCCGTGGCGGTGGCGCTGGTCTGCCTCTTGGTCACGCCGATCGTGCTGTTTCAGCATCAGGCGATGCGGGCGAGCGAGCAAGGCTGATCATGCGCCGAGTGACGGCCTTCAACCTCTTCGCCATCGTGCTCGGCATCGTCTTTCTTTACCTGCCGATCGTCGTGCTGGTGATCTATTCGTTCAATGCCTCGCGGCTGGTCGCGGTGTGGGGCGGCTGGTCGACGCAATGGTACGCCGAGCTTGCCGGCGACGCCGCGATTTTGAGCGCTGCTTCCATCAGCCTGCGCGTCGCCTTGGTGTCGGCGAGCCTGGCGACGCTCCTTGGCACGCTCGCCGCCCTGGCGCTGGTGCGCTTCGGCCGCTTTCGCGGCCGGCTCTTGTTCGCATCGATGATCTACGCGCCGCTGGTCATGCCGGAAGTCATCACCGGCCTGTCGCTGCTGCTGTTGTTCGTGGCGCTGGCGGTCGACCGCGGCTTCTGGACCGTGGTCATCGCCCACACCACGATGGCGGCCTGCTTCGTCACCGTGGTCGTGCAGTCGCGGCTGGTCGATTTCGACATCAGCCTGGAGGAGGCCGCGATGGATCTCGGCGCGCCGCCGCTGCGTACGTTTCTCACCATCACCTTGCCGCTGATCCTGCCGGCGATCGCGGCGGCCTGGATGCTCGCTTTTGCGCTTTCGCTCGACGATTTGGTGATCGCCAGCTTCACCACCGGGCCGGGCGCGACCACGCTGCCGATCCGCATCTATTCGGAGGTCCGGCTCGGCGTGAAGCCGGAGATCAACGCGGTGTGCAGCATCTTCATCGCCGTGGTGTGCGTCGCCGTCCTCACCGCCTCGCTGGTCGCGAAACTGACGGCTGCACGCGGCGCGCCGACGCGGCTGTGAACAAGTGGTTTCCCGGGCGCAGCGCAGCACGAAGCGGTGCGCTGCAGACCCGGGATCGTTACGAACTTCGTGTGTGCGAAGGTCCCGGATCAGCGATGCACCCAAAGCGCGTCGAAGACGCGCGTAAACGCGCTTATGGCGCTGCATCGCATCCGGGACACAAGCCAATTTTGTAGGCTCGATCAATCCCGGCTCTCGCCCGGCGGCCGGAACAGATAAAGCAGAAACCATACCGGCACGATCACGAGCGCGCCGAGCAACAGGTTGGGCAGCGCCCAGGCGAGGCCGGCGCGCGCCAGCTCTTCGAGCCGTTCGGTCGACAGCCCGGCCGTGCGCATCAGCTCGTCGGGCGTGAGGCCAAAGTGCGCCAGGATCGTGCCGACGATCAGCGACGCGACCAGCACCTTGACCACAGTGCGAGTAAAGCGCCCGAGCATGTCGGCCCCGTCGCGCGGCAAAGCCGCTGATTCGCGCGGCCGAATCATAGAGCATGACGTCGAAAAAAGCCTGCCCGGCTGGCCCGGTCAGTCCAGCCGTCAGGATAGGCGGTCCAGCTGAATTTTAGGTGATTTTACAGGAGCGGTGAGGAGCGGCCGCGCCTACTGCCCGCCCGCGGGCGCCGCAGCAGGCGGCGGCGCCGCAAACAGCTGGTCGATCACCGAGCGCACCGCATCGCCCGCCGAATGCTTTTTGACCGCCTCGAGCAGCGGCGCGGCGGCGTCCGAATGCCGGATCAGGCTCGAAGCGTCCGGCAGCACCAACGGATCGTCCCAGGGACCCTCGACCGCGAACGGCAGCTCGAACGCCTCGGCCGTGTCGGTCGAAACCAGCGTGGCTTTGCCGCGCAGGTCGAGATCGCGGCTTGGCACCGAGGCCTGGCCAGCGACCTTCAAACGCACCGAAGGACCGTCGATGTGCAGATCGATGATCGAGATCATGCCCTGTTCGATCTTGACGTTCAGCACCAGGTGGTTGAAGGGTGTGCGCCCGCTGCGGAAATCGCCATTGCCGGACAGCGGCCGCTTCTGCAGCCGCCGCAGCAATTCCTCGACGTTGATGCCGGTCAGCGCGCCGTCGTGCGCGTCGACGCTGGCGGTGCCATTGAGGGTGCGGGTGAGCGCCCAGACCGAGCTGCCGGCGCCTTCGACGTCGAGCGCCAGCGTGCCACGGCCCTCCAGCTTGTGCAGGCCGAAAATCTGGCCGAGGCAGCTGGCAAGATCGACATCGATGAATTGCAGGTGCGCGCTCACGGCGACGCCGTCATCGGCGCTGCCGAGCCCGAACGAGCCCTGCGCCATGCCGCCGAACGACTGCGATTCGCCGATCGTCACGTTGAGCCGGCCGCCGCGCATATTCAGCGCCACCGCCGTGCGTCCGAGTTGCGCGCTGGCGACTTTGATGCTGTTGGCGGAGAGGCGCAGATCGAGATCGAATGCCGCGAGACCGTCGAGCGCGATCGGCAGCCGATCCCAGGCGCGCGTGGTGTTGGCGGCCATGACCCGAACGCCGGATACATACGGCGTGAAGTCGAGCGAATCCGATGCCAGCGTGCCCTGCAATGCGTGATGGCCGTCGATCGCAAGCTTGAGCACGCCTTCGGCTCGGTTGCCGTCGAGCTCGACATTGACGTTGGTCAGCGACACGACGCTCGCGTCCATGTTGCTCTGGGCGCGCAGCGCGAAGCGGCCGAAGCCGCCGGACGGCAGTTCGTGCCTGCCGGTCCATTGCAGCGCCCCGCGCAGCGACGGCGAATCGATGCCGAGCGTGCCCTCCAGCTTGAGCGTCGGCTGATCGGTTGCGGCGCCGTCGAATGTCACGTTGAGCGGCGCCGAAGCGAGCCGGAATTTCACGCCCGAATGCTGACCGGTCAGCGCCGCCAAAAAATCGCTCAGCGTCAGGCTGACGTCGACCTGCTCGTTATTCCAGACGAAACGGCCGTTGGCGGCGAAGCTGCGCGAGATCGCAGGCCAGGCAAGCTGAATCTCCAGATTGTGGAGGCGCTCGGTGATGCGCTTTTCGGCATCGTGCACCGTGACGGAGCCGTCGTGCACGACGATTTCGGAGAACGAGCTGCTGCGATTGGCGCTTGGCTCGACCGCGTGGGCAAAGGATGTGAGCAGCTTCGACCAATTCGACTGGCCGTCGGGGGAGACCGTGACGTTGACGGTCGGCTGCAGCAGCGTCACGTCGGCGATCTCGATGCGGCCGGCGAGCAGCGGAAAGTAGCGCAGCCGCGCCGTCAATTCCGCGGCCTGGAGCGGCGGCGTTGCGTTGGCGCCGTCGCCGAGCACCACATCGTGGAAGGTCACGCTGGCGTGCGGGAAGAGCGACACCGAGGCGGTGCCGCGCAGGGTCGGAGTAAGCCCGGTGACCGCCTGGATGTCCTTCTTGACGGCGTCGCGCACGGCTTCGGTCGGGATCAGGAATGACAGGACGATCAATGTGACGAACGCCGCCGCCACCAGGCCGGCAACGGCAATCGCGAGGCGCTTCAAGCCATTAGCCGCGGTCACGGACGCGTTTTCCGATTGTTGCGAGGCCGGTCGACAATAACGGATGGCAGGCAAGCGGCAAAATGGCCGGCCTCTGTGTCGGATTCGTGGCCGGCGGGGCGCAAGCTGTCGGGAAACTTGAGGAAATCGGCTCCGGGGCCGGCCGGACGGCGCCGGCAGGGTAGCGCCCGCGGGGGCACCCGGGGCAGCCGCTAGCGGGCTGCGTGCCGCTGCGGCTCGTGCGCCTGCGATACCTCGGCGATCATCTTTTCGATGATGGCGTCGCCAAAAGCGTTGAAATCCTTCGCCACCCGCACGAAGGCCATCGGACCGCCGATCACGTTGTCGCGGTAGTAATTGGTCAGGCCGCCCGGCGGGTTGGTGTGATCCGGATTCCACGACATCGGATTGGCGCTCAGAATCGGCAGGCCGTTGATGGTGATGCCCTTGGCGACCGCCCGGTCGCGCAGCGTGGCGACGTCGGGGCCGGCATTGTTGGTGCCGTCGCCCGACACGTCGATGGTGCGGCGCGCCGACTCGTAGGGCGCCGCGGCAAGCTGCGCCGTGGCGAACTCGATGCCGCCACTGATCGAGGTGCGATCCCAGAACGAGCGCGGCGCTTCCAACAGGCGGTCGCCGAAACTCTTGGCCGCCGCAGTACCGTCAATGAGGGTCCAGTCGATGACGACTTTCTGGTTGCCGACGCCGGACCACTCGACGAAAGTCAGTCCGATCCGGCCGTAGCGGCCCGAAGCGATCGCATCGAGCACGCGCGGATTGGCCAGCGCCGCCACATAGCCGTTGCGCTGCAGTTGAAATTTTTCGGCATCGATGCTGCGCGACACGTCGGCGGCGAGCACCAGCAGCAGATCGACCTTGTCGGCCGCGAAGATGCGTGCCGGCGCCAGCGCCAGGCAGGCGAGCAGCAAGGCCAACGATATCCGGACGACGCGCATCGATCGGAGCCTTGCCGCGGAAAGCGGCGGAAATCCGGCCGGCAGCGAGCTTACCCCCTTATGACATCGGCCGCGAGCGGGCGTGTGCCGTGCACTGCATCACTGCGCCGCCAGCGGCGTCACCGAAAACGCAATTTCCACCAATGTGCCGGCATTCGGCGCGCTCTTGATGCGAAATGCGGCGTGGTTCGCCTCGGCGAGCGCCTTGGTGAGCGGCAGACCGAGACCGCTGCCGGCACTGGCCCAATTCGCCGACGTATCGGTGTCGCGGAACGGATCGAGCGCGGCGTCGATGTCGGTCTCGTGCATGCCGACGCCGGTGTCGCGCACGCGCAGCACCGCCTCGCCGCCGTCGGCGGCCGCCGTCGAGACGATGATCTGGCCGCCAGGACCGGTCAGCTTGATGGCGTGCGAGAGCAGATTGATGACGATCTGGCGCACCGAGCGCGGGTCGGCGACGATGTGCGACAGGTCGGACGCCAGCGCGCTGCGCATGATGATGCGGGCGCGGTTGGCCTGCGGCTGCATCACGGCGACGCACTGCCGGATGAGATCGTTGAGATCGAGACTGGCGAAATTCAAATCGAGCTGGCCGCTCTCGACCTTCGACAGATCGACCAGATCGTTGAGCAGCGAAACCAGCTGCGTGCCGGCGGTGTGGATGTCCTTGAGGTATTCGCGGTAGCGCTCGTTGCCGATCGCGCCGAACCGCTCGGCCAGGATCACTTCGGCAAAGCCGATCATCGAATTGAGCGGCGTGCGAATCTCGTGGCTTACCTTGGCGATGAAGCCGGCCTTGGCGGCCGCCGCCTGCTGGGCCTCGCGCCGCGCTGTGCGCTCGAGCGCTGCTTTGAGCTCGTCAGTCTCCTCTTGAGCCGCCTCGAGCGCTCGTTGCAGCGCCCGCTGGCGTTCGTCGGCCTGCCCGATGGTCACGATCAGCGCCAGTGCAGAGCCGCCGTGCCACGGCACCGCAAAGAGCCGACCTTCCACTGCGAGCCGTTCGCCCTGCCGCGTCACGATGCCAAGCCGCTGGGCACGATCGCTCTCACTCAGCGCCGCGGTACCCGGCTCGGCGAACAACACGGACAGTCCGCCGGCGGCGCCAAGTGCGTCGAGCGACTGGTAGCCGCTCCAATCGAGGAAAGCGCGGTTGGCATAGAGCAGCGCATCGGCGCGATGAACCAGAATGCCGGCCGGTACGCGGTCGAGCAGCATGTGGGTCGGATGCTGCTGCGCGTCCGCTGCAGGGCCCGCAGATAAAGCTGCTGCGATCTCCGCCGGCACGTGCGCGCCTTCCGCACTCACCGCGGCGACAGCATCCTCCCAGACAAGTGCGGCCATTGCGCTCTGTCGGGGACCGGCCATCACGGTTGCTGTCGAGACGTCGGCTGGTTGCTCGATTTGGCCGTTCAGCCGCGCCGTCAATTCCTGCGCCAATTCGCGAAACGCATTGCGTTCGCCTGGGCTCAAGGTCGGCACTTTCGGCTCGGCCGATGCAGCCGTGGGGAATGGGACTACATTGGCGGCCGCGGCTAGCGACGCGGCCGGCTCGGGCGACGGCGCAGCTGCCTTAGCCGATTGGGTCGGCTCTGCCGCCTCGGCAGACGGGCCTGCGGAGCTTGTAGCGGCCGTTTCGCCATTGTCGGGCGTTGCCAGCGGCATGAATCCAATTGGCCGGGAGTGGCGGGCGCGCAACAATTGATTGATGCGGGCCACATCGCGGCACACGCCAAAGCCGCGATAGCCGCCGAATTCGCGGTTGCGATCGAACACCGGCAGCCCGGACAATTCGACGGCGATGCGTTCGCTGGAATCGTCGATCGGCCACGCCACCTCGATGCCGCTCCAGGTCTCGCGCGTCGCCATGGCGCGGGCGACCTGGTTCTGCGGATCGAGCTTCAGCTCGGCGGCGATCTCGCTCCACAATCGGCCGCACGCCGCAATGGTGCGCGGTCCGACCAGCTCGATGAACTCGTCGGAGCCAACAACGAAACGTCCCGCCGTATCCATCTGCCAGACAAACCGCAGCGGCTGGCGGCGCTCGGCAGATGCTGCGGTTGCCACCGCATCGGCAGTAACCGCCGGTCCCGCCGCATCGGCTGCGGGCCCGGCACCATTTGCCGCGGCCGGCGCAGCCTCGGCGCGCGCTTGCGCTGACGGCAATGTCAGCACGAGTACGCGCGACTCGGCTTCGCCCAAACGAAACACCGTTACTTCGGTGCTGTGCTGTCCCAGGTACGCCGCGCCCCTGGCATGACCCGAGGCAAGGGCCGCAGCCGCCACGGCTTCGATGCCGAGCGCCGAAAAGCTCGTCGCGCCGTCGAGCTGCGCCAGGGCGCTCGATCCGGCGTGCAGAAGCGTGCCGTCCAGCGCAAACACCGCGACTGCAGCGTCATCGGCAAAAAGCCGCCGCGCGCGTTCTGCCAGGGGAAACGATTGGCCGGCGGGCTCGGCGGCCGCAATGAGGATTGCGGCCGAACCGTCGAACAAACCGATGCGCGAGCAGATGCAGGTCAGCGCGCCGAAGCGGGCGCCGAAGCCGCGCAGTCGTTCGAGCCGCTCTTGTCCCGCGGGCGGAAGGCTCGTGGCCAATCGCGCAACTTGCATTGCGGCGGCGCTGTCGGCGCGAAATTCGAGGCGGGCGGCCGCGGCGGTATTGGCAGCGCCGAAGATTCCCGCACCGACCGCATTCGTCCAGATGAGGTGCGATCCGTCGCCGTTCCACAGCCAAGCCGGCTTGGCGCTCGTCGCCAAAGCCGCGAGCTGCGGGACATGAAGGAGGGCGAGCTCGGTCTCGATCGGCCGCATGCGACGGAACTCGGTGCCTGAGGGATTCTTCATAATGCCAGCGCCGAGCGCCGTCCATGGGCGCGCAAAACCTACCGGGCCACCAACCTGAATGCGGCTCGCGATCGGCCGGAGCGATGCGTCGCACGCCTATCTTCGCGTTGTCACCGTTTTCGCGCTACCATCCTGCGGTCGCCGCTTCCGGAGGACCGAATATGGCCGAGGATCCATTCGAGCAATTCGCCATTCCCGATCAGTTGCGCGCGTTCGCCGAGCAGAGCGTCGCCCAGGCGCGCAAAGCCTTTGAGGGCTTCATCGATGCTGCGAACCAGGCGGTCGGCCAGATGCAGGACCGCGCCGAGGCAGCGCATGGCGGCGCCAGCGAGATCGCGCAGAAGTCGATGCACTATGCCGAGCAGAACGTCGCCGCGACGTTCGACTTCGCGCAAAAGCTGATGCAGGCCAAGAATGCCGCCGAGGTTATGGGCCTGCAATCGGAATACCTTGGCCGACAGATGCAGGCGCTGTCCGCCCAGGTCCACGAGCTTGGCCAAAGTGCCGCCAAAATGGTGGTGGATTCCACGCGGCCTAAATCCTGAACGTGGTCCCCTGAAGTTCCCTGCGGGCCGGTTGCTCGGCGGAAAAGCCGAGCAGAGCCAGGGTATTATGACGTTTTTGTGCGATGCAATAATTCTCTATTGCATTGCACCAAATTCGTGCTATATCAAAGCCACGAGAAAGCCCAGGCCTTGGAAGTGCGGTGCGTTCGGCCAATGGGTTTCGCAATGCGGCCGGCCTTGCGCGACGGGCGGCGAGGCCAAGCAAGGAATTCGGTGAACAGCCCAAAAGCAAGCAAGAGCAACGGCTAACAAGGACACCTGTCATGGCGGAAGCCACAACTGCAACTCCCCCCAAGTCAAAGAGCAAGCCTGCAACGAGCGCGTTCGAGATGCCGAAGTTTGAAATCCCGAAATTCGAAATTCCGAAGGTCGAGATGCCGGCAGCGTTCCGCGAATTCGCCGAGCGCGGCGTCGCTCAGGCCAAGGACACCTACGAGAAGATGAAGGCGGTCGCCGAAGAGGCTACCGACGTACTGGAGACCACCTACTCGACCGCCACCAGGGGCGCGTCCGATTACGGCCTGAAGGTGATCGAGGCGGCGCGTACCAACACCAATGCGGCGTTCGACTTTGCCGGCGAACTGATCACGGCAAAGACGCTGTCGGAAGTCATCGAGCTGTCGAGCGCGCATGCGCGCAAGCAGTTCGAGGCCTTCGCCCTGCAGAGCAAGGAACTCAGCTCGCTGGCCCAGAAGGTTGCGACCGAGACCGCCGAGCCGATCAAGAACGGCGTGAACAAGGCGTTCAGCAAGGTCGCGTGACGCGGCAGATCTGCGCGCATCGAGGGGAAAAAGCCCGGGTTCGCCCGGGCTTTTGCTTTTGGCGGGAGCACGCCGCCGCCGGCCGTCTTGCCAAAACCAAGCCCGGCTCATAGGTTGCCGGCGTTTCGTTCGCGCGGAAACCGTGCAGCTGTAGCTCAGTTGGTTAGAGCGCCTGACTGTGGATCAGGAGGTCGGTAGTTCGAATCTACCCAGCTGTACCAGCGCCAAATTCGTCGCACGCCGAGCTCGGTCCGCGCTCAGCCGTTTCGCGTTCTGCTGTCTCCCGCCGTTGAGGCGCGCTTGCCTTCGTGGCGGCCCTTGTGCAAAGCGAAATGATGGCGCTTGTGCCAGGCGACGCGGCGGCCACCGTTGTGCGCGAGGCGGTGGTGATCCTTGCTCAGCGCGATGCGGTGTTTTTTGTTCAGCGCGGCTTGCTGTGTGTTTGCTCCACCGCGGTGCGAAATATATTCCTTGCCGTCGGTCGGCCCGACATGCGGCGCGTCGCGATCGAGATAGGGCCGGCCGATGCCGAAATCCTTGCCGTGCGCGTCGATCCACTTCCACAAGTCTTCGCTTGACGCCCAGCGCTCGGCGCGCGTTGCGCCCTTGACGCTGACCAGATCGACCGCGAGGCCGTGGCCGTAGCCGCCGTGGCGGCTGCCGCCGTGATAGGAATTGTCGGCGCGCGCCTTGCGGCCGGCGGCGATCGATTGCCGATAATCGTCGCGGAAGGCGCTGGTGATGCCGGGTTCGAGGCCCGCGGCGTCCATGGCGCGCAGCGCGCGGTAGAGCGCCAGCCGAAACGCCTGATCCATGCCGCCGATCACGTAATCGATGAGCGACAGGCCGGCGTGCTGCGCGGCTGCCGGATCTTTCCAGGTAAAATCTTCCGCGGCGAGCTTGGTGAAGGTTTTGGTGACAGTCCTGACTTTGCCTTTGCGCTTGACCTTCACCTTGCGCCGTTCCGGCACCTTGACGCTGTCGATTTTCGGCGCGCGCTCGTAGACCGACCACAGATAGCTGTCGATGCAGGCCTGCTGCGCCGCGCATTGATCGCTGGTGTCGAGCGTGCCGGACTTGTCGAGTGTGTCGACCGTGATGTTTGGTGCCGCGAACGCAGTGCCGATGAACAAAAAGATCGCCAAGCTGCCGCATGCCGAGCAGCCGGCCGCCCGCGCGAGCCGCATCGTGCCCCCTCCCCATTTCCCCATTTGGCAGTATGGCGAATCAAGGAGAGTCGGCAAGTTGCGAGTATGGAACAAAGTTCCATATGTGGAAAAGGCGAGGCGATGGAACCCGAATGACGGCGGCGAAACCTCGGCAGCGTGCGCCTTAAGCAAGCCCAGGCGTCGCTTTGCGACTGAGCTTTACGAAAAAGCGACTGTGTTGATTCAGCGAAATTTTACCTTAGTGCGAAGGCCACTGCGCCCAAGCACGCCCCCTTAGCGATTATCTCCTATCACGTGGGTTCGGACATGATCCATTGCAGCGGATTGCGTGACCGGCGCGACACCATTGACGGCCCCGCGGAATGCGGCTCTGGCGTTTGACGCCGGCGCCGACACGGCGGCACGCCGCGCGGACCTGGCGAGCGAAGCGTCGTCTCCGCTCAATCTGTCGATCCATGACGGGGTCGAGTCCGTCGAAGCGCTGTGGCGGCGTTTCGAGCGTGTCGCCGATTGCACGCCGTATCAATCTTTCGACTGGCTCGCGGCTTGGCAACGTCACATCGGTATGTGCGATCGCGCCCGCCCGGTCATCGTCGTCGCGTCGTTTGCCGACGGTGAGCCGGCGTTCCTGTTACCGCTCGCCGTCGAGCCTTCGTATGCATCGCGGCGGCTGTGCTGGCTCGGTCAGGATCTGAACGATTACAACGCGCCGCTTCTGGCCAAGAATTTTTCGCGGCGGGTCACGGCCGAATGCTTTCTCGCCGCATGGCGCGAGCTGCGGTCGCGCATGCAGCGCGAGCCGGCGCTGCGTTACGATTGGATCGAGCTGGAAAAGATGCCGCCGCTGGTCGGCGGCCAAGCCAATCCGTTCTGTCGACTCGCCACCGATGCCAATCCGAGCGGCGCTCATGCGACCGCGCTCGGCAGCGACTGGAAGCAATTTTACGCCGACAAGCGCTCTTCGGCGACGCGGCGGCGCGACCGCACCAAGCGCAAGCATTTGTCGGAGTTCGGCGCCATCGACTTCGTGACCGACACGGATACCTCGGACATCGCGCGCACGCTGCAAGTCCTGATGCAGCAAAAGAGCCGGCAGTTCGCCCACAAGGGCATCGCCGACATGTTCGCGCGGCCGGGTTGGCGCGAATTTTTTCTCGATGTCGCCCGCAACCCCGCGACCCGGCACCTCGTCCATGTCAGCCGCGTTCAGATCGGCGAACACTGCGCCGCGGCCAATCTCGGCCTGGCGTTCGGCGATGCCTATTATCACATGCTCGCCAGTTACGACGACGGTGAGCTGTCGCGCTACGGTCCGGGCGCGCTGCACCTGCGCGAGCTGCTCGCCTATGCGATCGGCCGCGGTCTGCGGCGCTTCGACTTCACCATCGGTGACGAGCCCTATAAGCGCGAATGGTCCGACAGCGCCGTCACGCTGTGGGATCATCGCACCGTCGCGACACTGCGCGGCTGGCCGGCATTCTGCCGCGCGGCGCTGCTGCGTCCCATCAAGCGCTTCATCAAACAAACGCCGTGGGCGTGGCGGCTGGTTTCGCACGCCCGTGCGCTGCGCGGGCAACTGGTGCGGCGCGCCTCACCGGCGCCGCAGAGCACCGCGCCCGCTGTTTCGGGGACCGCGCCGGCAAGCGCGCCGCTCGCCTGCGTCATGGGCGACATGGATTTGCTGCGCCCGCTCGCGGTGGCCGGCATCCACTGCGCCGTCGTCGCTCGTCCGGGTTCGCCGTCGCTTTATTCGCGCTATGCGCGGGCGCGTTTGCCGTGGCCCGAATTTTCCGAAAGCGCCGAAATGCTGGTGGACAAGCTCCTGGACTTTGCCCAGGCGCAGCCGGCTCCGCCGGTCTTGTTCTATGAGGAAGACCCGCAGCTTCTGATGATCTCGCGGTATCGCGACCGACTGGCGCCGGCATTCCGCTTCGTCATCGCCGATGCCGAGCTTGTCGAGAATTTGGTCGATAAGGCGCGCTTTCAAGCCTTGGCCGAGCGCTGCGGCCTGCCGGTGCCGCCGGCGCACCGTTTTCATCCCACGGCGCAAGATCCGGACAAGCTCGAACTACGTTTCCCGATCATCTTGAAACCACTGACGCGGCTGGCGCGCTGGAACGACAATGCCGGCTTGAACAAGGCGT
>JASHWN010000189.1 GCA_030044035.1 Xanthobacteraceae bacterium | reverse complement strand
GCTTTCCACTCGGCCGAAAGTTATGCGTTTGAAAGGGATGGCGACCTTGCGGTCGCGGTCGCGCGGATCGCGCCCGATATCGTCGTGCACACCGCCGGCCCGTTCCAGAAGCAGGATCATCGCGTCGCCCGTGCGTGCATTGCCCAAGGCTGCCACTACATCGATCTCGCCGATGCGCGCGATTTCGTCGCGACGATCGACCGGCTCGATGCCGAGGCCAAGGCAAAGGATGTGCTGGTGGTCAGCGGGGCAAGTACGGTCCCGTGCCTGACGGCAGCTTTGATCGATGCCTATCTTCCGGCGTTCGCGCGGTTGGAAGCGGTCGATTACGGCATCACCGCAGCCCAGCACACCAATCGCGGCCATGCGACGACCGCGGCGGTGCTCAGCTATGTCGGCAAGCCGATGACGATGCTGCGCGACGGGAAAATGAAGATCGTTTACGGCTGGGAGGGCACGCACGCTGAACGCTATCCGGAGCTCGGTTGGCGCCTGTTCGGCAATTGCGACATTCCCGACCTTGCGCTGTTTCCCCAACGCTACCCGACCCTCAAATCCATGCGCTTTGGCGCCGGGCTCGAGCTTAAGCTGCTGCACCTCGGTACGCGCATGCTGGGGGCTCTTGTGCGACTGGGCCTCGTTGACTCGCTCGACAATAACGCCGGAGGACTGCAGCGCCTTGCATTCCTATTTGACCGCTTTGGCTCGGGCCGCAGCGGTTTCCATATGATCCTTTCCGGCATCGGCCGCGATGGTAAGCCACTGCAACGCCGCTTCGTCATTGTCGCGCGCTCCGGTCATGGCCCTTACATCCCGTGCACGCCCGCGATCATCATGACGCGCCGGCTGGCCAAGGGAGAGGTGCCGCAACGTGGCGCAATGCCTTGCGTCGATCTGATCGATCTCGATGCCTATCTCGCCGCGATCGAAGGGCTGGATATCAGCGTCGTCAGAGACACCGCCAATGCCTGAAGTCTCCACGAGCCCCTTCAGCTACCGCGATGATCGAACGGTGCCCGCCTTCGATGACAGCCGCGCCTTGTTCGTGTTCGATGGCGTCTGCGTTCTCTGCTCGGGCGGCGCGAGCTGGATCATGCAGCACGACAAAAAAGCATCGATTAATTTCACCCCCGCGCAAGCGACGCTCGGCCGGGCGCTTTATATCCATTACGGTGTCGCGATGGACGAGAGCTACCTGCTGATCGCCGATGGCCGCGCCTACACCGCTTCGCGCGGCTACCTCGAACTGTCCCGGATCTTGGGCGGTTGGTGGCGCATTCTCGGCGTCGCCGTCCTGATCCCGGAACGCTTTCGCGACTGGGCCTATGCCGTTATCGCGCGCCATCGCTATCGCTGGTTCGGGAAAACCGACTATTGCATGCTGCTGACCGCCGAGCAGCGGCGCCGGCTATTGTGAGCGCGATCGCATTCCTTGCTATGAATGAACTTGCTAGGCCTTGATGCCGACGCGCCGGCGCAACGGCACAATATAAGTGTGCCGAAAATACGCTTCCGCGGCCTTCATGCTGACCTTCAGCATCTGACGAACAATGCGCAGCCGCATGTGCCGCAGCTCGGGCGGTAACGTCCGCAACGACTTATACAACGTCTGCAGGGCTACCCACGCCCAGGAAATCCGCTTCGACGTATTCCGGCGATGCTGCCGCAACGCGCTCAAGTATGCGTCGGCCCACACGACCTGATATCGCCACGACAGGCGTATCCACAAATCCCAATCCGGCGCCGCGATCGACTCGTCGAATCCGCCTATCGCCAGAATGGCATCGCGTCTTACCAGCGCGTGGCTACAGCCGCGGCCGTAATCTAGCAGCGTCAAGCCCTCTTTGGCCGACAACGGCGGCGGCGGGCGCAATTTTGGATGCGGCACAGACTTTGTCGCATCGAACATGGAGAAGTCGCAAAACACCAAGTCGGCTGTGGCCGCCTGCGCGACTTGCAACTGCACTTCGAGCTTGTTCGGCAGCCACAAATCGTCGTCATCGAGGAAGGCGATCCAGCGGCCGCGAGCGGCTGCCACGCCGGCGTTGAGAGCAGGCCCGATGCCGGCGCGTTCAACGCGAACCACGACGCAGTGGGCCGCATGTGCGGCCTCGAGCGTTGCCGGCGTTTGCGGATTGTCGGGGCCGTTGACGACGACCACGATCTCGTAGTCGGTGAATGTTTGGGCGCTGACCGAGTGAAGCGCCTCGCGCAGCAGGTCAGGCCGCTCGCGCGTCGGAATGACGACGGATACCAGGGGGCCCTCGGAAATCCCAGCCAACGGGCTTTCGTCACCAAGGCAATCGCTCGATGTGGTTGAGTCCGGCAGCGGGCGAGCCTCGGCGACGTGTCGTTGCGCCATTGCCAATTTGCTCTCTCGTTCGTCAGGCATCGCGTGGTGGAACCCGTCATCAGTCACGTTACGACGCTGCAAAATTCGGGACAAGGGACAGAGGAATAGGGCCGCGAGGGCGGAGACAGCTCCTTACACCGACCTCGAAAATGGGGGCGCACCGCCAGAGTTTATGGCTCGCACATTGGGCCGTGTGCCTTCCGGCACATTTTTTGTACCGCTGTGTCGGCTATCGGACACACGGGAATCGCCCCAGCGGTATGCTGCTGCCATTCCGACTCAGCCGGGGGAGCCCCATGGGCGACGATGGGCGTTCGGAAGCAACGGCGAAGATCGCTGCGCTTCTTGCCAGATCGCGGGAACTCATGCGCAAGGGGGACATCAAGGGAGCAGACACCGCCGCGCGCGAGGCGATCCGGCTGCGCCAGGAATTGGCCGGCGCTAAAAAGGACAAGTCCTGAGCGCGACGCAGATCGTCACGGTCCCTCGCCCTCTCGACTGCGGTCCTCTTCACGCAGGAGCCTGTTCCGAGCCTCCTCCGCCCGCCGCTGGAGCTCCTCCTGGAGCTTTCTTTGGTGATCGTCGAGCGGTCGCGAGCCGACAAAGCGGATCAACACGAGGCAAAGCGCTTCACCCCGAAGCGGCCTTGCGGTTCGCCCCGCGCTTCGCCACATGAGGGAACCGGTGAGGACCCGCGATGCCGCGCCCGCAAAAGTTGGCCAGAAAAACCACGGCGAAGCCCGCGGCCAGGCGCACGGCACGCGCCGAAGCGGCGGCAACATCCGGCTTGGGCGCGCTGCCGGAGTGGAATCTCGCCGATCTTTATGCCGGGCTCGACGATCCGGCGCTCGGGCGCGATCTCGACCGCGCCGACACCGAATGCGCCGCCTTCGCGGCGGCCTATAAGGGCAAGCTCGCCGAGATGGCGGCTTCGCCGACCGCCGGTGCCGCGCTCGCCGATGCGGTGCGGCGTTACGAGGCGCTCGACGACCTCATGGGCCGGCTCGGCTCCTATGCGGGGCTCGTGCATGCCGGCGACACGCTCGATCCGGCGCGCACCAAATTTTATGGCGACGTGCAGGAGCGGCTGACGGCGGCCTCGACGCACCTGCTCTTCTTCACGCTCGAGCTCAACCGCATCGACGATGCGCTCATCGAAGCCGCGATGGCCGACGCCGCGCTCGGCCATTACCGGCCGTGGCTCGAGGACGTGCGGCGCTACAAGCCGTATCAGCTCGAGGACCGCGTCGAGCAGCTGTTCCACGAAAAGTCGGTGACGACCTATACGGCCTGGAATCGCCTGTTCGATTCGACCATCGCCAATCTGCGTTTCCAGGTGGCCGGGCGCACTCTTGCCATCGAGCCGACGCTCAATCTTTTGCAGGACCGTTCCGCCGCAAAGCGCAAGGCCGCCGCACAAGCGCTCGCCAAAACGTTCGAGCAAAACGTGGCGCAATTCGCGCTGGTCACCAACACGCTCGCCAAGGACAAGGAAATCTCCGATCGCTGGCGCGGCTTTGCCGATATCGCCGATGCGCGCCATCTCGACAACCGCGTCGAGCGCGAGGTGGTCGACGCACTGGTGGCCGCGGTGCACGCCGCCTGTCCACGCCTGTCGCACCGCTACTATGCGCTCAAGGCGAAATGGTTCGGCAAGAAGAAGCTGCCGCATTGGGACCGTAACGCGCCGCTGCCGCAGGCGCCGTCACGCCCGATCGGATGGATCGAGGCGCGTGACACCGTGCTCACCGCTTACGGCGCATTCTCACCGAAGATGGCGGCGATCGCCGCGCGGTTTTTCGACAAGCGCTGGATCGACGCGCCGGTGCGTCCCGGCAAGGCGCCGGGCGCGTTCGCGCATCCGACCGTGCCGTCGGCGCATCCCTA
>JASHWN010000188.1 GCA_030044035.1 Xanthobacteraceae bacterium | reverse complement strand
TTGCCTAAAGGTTGCGGCGATCCTCAAAGCCCGCCCTCAAAGACGCGCTGAGTAGGGCGCGCGGTGACAGCGCCTCTGCTGCCGCCAAATCGTTCCTTGACCACTAAACAACAGCGGCCTGCGGCTGCCGCAGCGTGGCGCACGGATTGTCGATCAGGGCCGTGAACACGTGCCGCAATAAATCGCGCAGCGCGACGATGGTGTAGGGGCAGCCGTGTATGGCCCCGCTTTCCAGCAGGCCGCGTTCGGCCAGCGGCGCCGCAAATTGCGGAAAATCGCGGTCGAGGCGCGGATGGCGCCGCGTACGCACCTCGTGCACGACACCAGCGCGGTCACGGCAGTGATAAAGCTCCGCCTGCTCGGGCGGCCGCACATAGAGCTCGACGTTGATCATTTCCTCGGGCAGATGGATCGCCGTGCAGCATTCCAGGCCGACGCCGATCATCAGCACGTACGCATCGTAATCGCGCATCAGCCCGTACGGGCTGTTGCCGGAAACCGGCGTGGTGTCGATATGATGGCGCGACAGCAACAGCGGCGCCGCCGGGCCCGAGCCGGCGACCGAGTGCGTCGGATGAATGCTGCGCGCAACCGCGTAACGGGTGCGGAAGATTTCGGTCAGTACGCCGGTATGGGACGGCGTCGCCATCTCGTCCCAGTGTGGATTGTCGAGGGTGACGGTGCGCCACGTCATGGTCGGCATGAACAGGTTGCCGCCGGCGAGATAATCGAGCAGCGTTTCGATCATCGCTTCGGCGCGAAAGCCTTGTCGGCTCAGCGGCGCGATGGCGCTGTGCACCACCAGGGTGGCGCTTCGCGGTACGGCAAAGCGCTCCAGGATCGGCAGCAGTGCGGCTCGTTCCTTTGCCCAGCCGGCCGTCATTCGGCAACCGCCAGATCGCCTTTCGCTCTGATCGCCTCGATCATGTCGAGACAGCGATCGATGTCGCGAAATGGCAGGCCGCTGAGCTGCGACAATTCGAGCTCCCACCATTTAAGCCGCAGCAGGCGCTCGATGGTGTGCTCCGGAAAGCGAAAACGCTTGATGGTTGCCGGTGCGCCGGCGACGATGGCGTAGGGCGGCACATCCTTGGTGACAACCGAGCCAGCCGCAATGATGGCCCCATCGCCGACGATGACGCCCGCCATGACGTTGACGTTGTGCCCGGTCCACACGTCGTTGCCGATGGTGACATGCTTGAACATGTCGGGCGTGCGCTCGAGCCGCACGAAGTCGTTGTACTCGTCCACCCAGTCGAACGAGTTCGGGTGATACTGGAATTCGTGGATGCTGAGCCAATCGGACGGATGATTGAACGGATTGATCGCGGTGCGGGCGCCGATCGCGCAAAAGGCGCCGATTGTGGCGCGGGCGATGAAGCAGTTTTCGTTCATGCCAAAATATTTTCCGGCATCGACGTCGGGGCCGACCTGTGAATTCTTGTTGAGGAATAGCGGACCACGAATGGTCGATTTGATAATTCGGGCGCCCGGATTGAGGCGCATGATGCCATGCAGATAGGCCGGTGCTGTCCCCGCGTTCTCGTAAAAATCAATTTTTGTCGCGGGATATTGCATGGCGGCGGCCGAACGACGAACGCTCGTGGGTCCCTCTACCACGGCGGCGCTACCTTGGGAACCGCTGCCGACTTAACGCCAAGGTCGCCGGTACTTTTCTCCGAATCAGTACCGGGCGGCGGCCCGCTGGCAGATACCGACTGCGGCGCACGAGCGAGCGCTACGGCGCGTCGGATAGCCCCGAGGTGCCCCAACAATGGATCATTTGCGACACAGCGGCGCAGTTTCGGAATCGTGCCGTGCGCGAGCCCTCCACAAGCCCCGCTCGTCCCACGGTTCTGGTTGACGCTTAGGGCGAAATGTACCATTACGGTCGTGGGGACGGTGGCAGAGTTAAGCCGAGAAAATGCTGGCTTGTCACACCTGAGCCGGCTGAAGTTTTCGACTTGTCCTCGCCGCCGCCGGCACGCATCTGCCGGTGTCTCGAGTGGCTTGTACGCAAAGCAGATGCAGCCCAGAGTGAGGCGCTTCGGGGCCATCCGGCGGGATGGGGCAAGAGGGGCGGTAATGGAGCGGCTGAAGCAGCTACGCGTCAAGTTGTTCGCGGACGGCGCGGATTTCGACGGCATCGTCGCGCTCGCTGCCAATCCGCTCATTCGCGGCTTTACGACCAACCCGACGCTGGCGCGCAACGCGGGCGTGCGCAACTACGAAGAGTTCGGGCGCAAGGTGCTCGCCGCGGTGCCGAATCGTCCGGTCTCGCTCGAAGTCTTTGCCGACGATTTTTCCGGCATGATCCGCCAGGCGCGCGCGATCGCGAGCTGGGGCAAAAGCGTCAACGTCAAGATACCGGTCACCAACACCAACAGGGAATTTGCCGGCGAGGTCATCAGGCAGTTGTCTGCCGAAGGCATCGTTGTCAACGTCACCGCCATCACCACTGTCGATCAGGTGCGGCGCGTGGCGGCGAATCTCTCACCCGACGTTCCGGCAATCGTGTCGGTGTTCGCGGGGCGGATCGCCGACACCGGGGTGGATCCCGCGCCAATGATGGCAGAAGCGGTCAAGGTCCTGCGGGAGCGCCCAAAGGCAGAGTTGCTGTGGGCGAGCCCCCGCGAGCTTCTCAACGTCTTCCAGGCGGACGCGGTCGGCTGTCACATCATTACGGCCACCAAAGACATCCTGGCGAAGCTCAGCCTCGTCGGTAAGGATTTGGACGACTATTCACTCGAAACCGTCAAGATGTTCCGGCGCGATGCCGTCGCCGCTGGATTCGAGATCGGAGATCCGGTTCAGGACTCGAGCGTGCGCGCTGTGGCTTGATGCAGGCGCCCGATCTGGCTGCGGTGAACACGTAGTGGAAGGGCATGCCGGTTGGCCTCCGCCGCCCGCGGGCAACGGTCGCAACGACATACCGCTCCAGGCGCGGTACGCCGGTTCAGGCTGGTAGGCAGGGAGCGTAAATGACCATAACGAATGTTTTGATCACCGGCGGCGCGGGTTATGTAGGACACGTTTTGACGCCGCGACTGTTGTCCGCCGGGTACAACGTTACGGTCTATGACGCGCTGTTTTTCGGCTGCCGCTTGCCCAACGATCCCAAGCTGCACGTGATCAGGGGCGACGTCCGCGACACCGCCAAGCTTGCCGAGGCGCTGGCCGGCCAGGACGCTATCCTGCATCTGGCCTGCATCTCGAACGACGCCAGTTTCGAGCTCGACGAGAAGCTGTCGCAGACCATCAATTACGACTGCTTCGAGCCTGTGGTGATCGCGGCAAAGCAGGCTGGCGTGCAGCGCTTCGTCTATTGCTCGTCGAGCTCGGTGTACGGCGTCTCGGATTCCCCGGACGTGACGGAGGAGCATCCGCTCGTACCGTTGACGCTCTACAACAAATTCAAGGGTATGTGCGAGCCGCTATTGTGGAAGCACAAGGCCGACGATTTCACCTGCGTCGTGGTGCGGCCGGCGACGATCTGCGGCTACAGCCCGCGCACCCGACTCGATCTGTCCGTCAACATCTTGACCAACCATGCCGTGAACAAGGGCGTCATCACCGTGTTCGGCGGCAATCAGATGCGGCCGAACCTGCACGTCGAAGACATGGTCGATGCCTATCAGCTGATGCTGGAGGCGCCGCACGAAAAGATCCACGGCGAGATTTTTAACATCGGCTTTCAAAATTATTCGATCGCCGAAATCGCCGGCATGGTGAAGCGCGTGGTCGAGGAGGAGATGCCGGAAAAAGGCGACATCAAGATCGCCACGACGCCGACCAACGACATGCGCTCCTATCACGTCAATTCCGACAAGGTGAAGCGCGTGCTCGGCTTCGTGCCGAGGCGCAGCGTCGAGGATGCGGTGCGCGATCTGACGCATGCGTTCCGCAATTATCTGCTGCCGGACAGCTTCGACGATGACTGGTACTATAACGTGAGGACCATGAAGAAGCTTGGCGTGCAATGAGCGCGGCCCGGCCCATCGCGGTGGTCACCGGCGGCGCCGGGTTCATCGGCAGCCACATGGTGGATCATCTGCTCGAGCGCGGCTATCGGGTCCGGATCATCGATAATCTGCGCGGCGGCCGGACCGCCAACCTAGTCCAGCATCGCGCCAATCCGCATTTGTCGTTCGAGGAAGCGGATATCCGCGACCTGGAGCCGGACAGCGCCTTGTTCGCCGGCGCCGCTTACGTGTTCCATTTCGCCGGAATCGGCGACATCGTGCCGTCGATCGAACAGCCGATCGAATACATGGACACCAACGTGCAGGGCACGGTCAGGGTGCTGGAATGCGCCCGCCATGCCGCGGTGCGCAAGTTCGTTTACGCGGCGTCATCATCATGTTACGGCATCGCCGCGGTGCCCACGACCGAGGAGCATCCGGTCGCGCCGCAATATCCCTATGCCTTGTCCAAATATCAGGGCGAGCAGGCGGCGTTCCACTGGCACCGCGTATATCGGCTGCCGGTCAATTCGGTTCGCATCTTCAATGCCTACGGCACGCGTGTCCGCACTACCGGCGCCTACGGCGCGGTGTTTGGCGTGTTCTTCAAGCAGAAGCTCGCCGGCAAGCCGTTCACGGTGGTCGGCGACGGCACGCAGAAACGCGACTTTCTCTATGTGACCGACGTGGCATCCGCTTTTTTGCTGGCGGCGGAGACGAAGAAGTCGGGCGAAATTTGGAATCTGGGCGCCGGCAATCCGCAATCGGTCAATCGGCTGGTGGAATTAATTGGCGGCTCGGTTGTTCATATCCCGAAACGGCCGGGCGAGCCGGACGTGACTTGGGCGGACATTTCCAAGATAAAGCGCGATCTCGGCTGGCAGCCGCTTGTCGGATTCCAGGAGGGGGTTGCGGCGATGATGGCGGAGATCGACAATTGGCGCGATGCTCCCCTGTGGGATCCTGATTCGATCAAGCAGGCC
>JASHWN010000187.1 GCA_030044035.1 Xanthobacteraceae bacterium | reverse complement strand
TTCGGCCAATTCCGGCGCGCGATGGCGCGGAATAAAGTAGCGCTGCGGATCGCGCGGGTGGCGCACGCTGACGTGGCCGAAAGCATCGAGCACTCTCTCATTGGCGAGGATGCGGGTCGCCACGATCAGTTCGTACAAAGTGTCAGCAAGCACGTCGGGCATTCAGTATCTCCGGTTGGTCTCCAGTTGCTCAATTGCGGGGCGGGAACATTCACTTCCGCGCCACAAGATCGATCAGCGCCGACAGGCCGACATGGGCGCTGCCTTCGCTGATGACGCTGTCATGCTCGCGGATGTCGAGCGAAGCCATGTCGCCAAAGCCTTCCTGAAAGATCGCGCGCGTGTACATGCGCTCGGCATTGGGCGGGCCGCCGGTGCGGTAATTGAGCTGCTCGGGCCGATAGCCCTGCATCAGTAAGAGCCCGCCGGGTTTTATCGCGCGCTTGAGATTTTCGAAGAACACTGGCCGCTCGGCCGGCTCGACGAAGATGAAGATCGCTGCGATCACGTCGAACGCTTCGGCCGGCCAGCGCCATGTCGTCACGTCGGCAAGCTCGGTGCGCAGGGTCACGCCGCGCTCGGCGGCGAGGGCGCGGCCCTTGGCGAGGCCGGCCTCCGAAAAATCAATCGCCAACACGTCGAGGCCCTGCTCGGCGAGCCAGACGCCGTTGCGGCCTTCGCCGTCAGCGACCGAGAGCGCGCGTTGCCCCGGCCGTAGCAGGTGCGCCTGCGCCTTGAGAAACCCATTCGGCTCCTTGCCGAACGCATAGCCCGGCGCTGAAAAGCGCGTCTGCCATCGCTCCAGTTCGGACATTTCGGGCATGAAAAGGATTCCTCCGGCGGCGCTCCTTTTGGCATTCCGAGCGCGATTGCGCTAGGTTTCTGGCGCATGACGGTCACCGTCAAAGCGCTATTCTTCGACGTCTTCGGCACCCTGGTCGATTTTCGCACTTCGATTGCGCGCGAGGCCAAGGCGATCCTGGAGCCACAGGGTTTTGCGCTCGACTGGCTCGCCTTCGCCGACGCCTGGCGCGGCCAATATCAGGGCTCGCTGGAGGAGGTGCGCTCCGGCCGCATCGGCTTCTGCAAGCTCGACGTGCTGCACCGGCGCAGTCTCGACCGCCTGCTGCCGCGCTTTGGCGCGGAAAAACTCGGCGAAGCCGACCGCGTCGATCTCAATCTCGCTTGGCACCGGCTTGATGCCTGGCCGGACGTTGCGCCCGGGATGAAGCGGCTGAAGACACGCTATTGGCTGGCGCCGCTGTCCAACGGCAATATTTCACTGCAGGTCGATCTCGCCCGCCGCAACGGCTTCCCCTGGGACGCCATCCTCGGCGCCGAAATTGCCGGCGATTACAAGCCGAAGCCGCGCGTCTACCTCGCCGCCGCCGAGGCCTTCGACCTGGCGCCGGCCGACTGCATGTTGGTGGCCGCGCATACCTCCGATCTCAAAGCTGCCGCGGCGCTCGGGCTGCGCACTGCGCACGTCGCCCGTCCCAACGAACACGGCCCCGGCAAGGGCGAGACCGCGCCGGGCCTGCCGGTCGATTTCGCCGCTGCGAGCCTCGAAGATTTGGCGGCGCAGCTCGGGACCTGACGCTAGGCGTTGCACCGCCCCAGCGCTATCACGGGAGCCGCCATGACGCGCCCGATTCGCATTCTCGGCATCGATCCCGGGCTCCGCCGCACCGGCTGGGGCATGGTCGAGATTTTCGGCAACCGGCTCGGATTTCTCGGCTGCGGCTCGGTGACGACGCGCGACGATGATGCGCTGGCGGTGCGACTCGTTACGATCCATGACGGCCTGATGCGGGTGCTCGACGAATTCCGGCCCGACGAGGCTGCGGTGGAGGCGACCTTCGTCAACAAGGATGCCAGGGCAACGCTAAAACTCGGCCAGGCCCGCGGCATCGCCATGGTAGTGCCGGCCAAGGCCGGCGTTCCGGTCGCCGAATACGCGCCGAACCTGGTCAAGAAGAGCATCGTGGGCGCCGGCCACGGCGACAAGGCGCAGGTGCGCATGATGGTCGGCGTGCTGTTGCCCAAGGCCGATCCGCGCTCCGACGACGCCGCCGATGCGCTCGCCATCGCGGTCACCCATGCGCATCATCGGCAAAGCGTGCTGCACGCGGCGCTGAAGGTGGCCGCGCGATGATCGGCAAGCTCAAAGGTGTGATCGACAGCTACGGCGAGGACAACGTCATCCTCGACGTCAATGGCGTCGGCTATCTGGTGCATTGCTCGGCGCGCACCTTGCAGGAATTGCCGCGGCCCGGCGAGCCGGTCACGCTGGCCATCGAAACACACGTGCGTGAGGATCAGATAAAACTGTTCGGCTTTACCACCGACATCGAGCGCGAATGGTTTCGGCTGTTGCAGACCGTGCAGGGCGTCGGCACCAAGGTGGCGCTCGCGGTGTTGGGCACGCTTAAACCCGCCGATCTCGCTTCCGCGATCGCCGTGCGCGACAAGGCCATGGTGGCGCGTACGCCGGGCGTCGGCCCCAAGGTCGCCGAGCGCATCGTCACCGAGCTGAAGGACAAGGCGCCGGCCTATACCAATGTCGATCCGGCTTTGGTGCGGCTGTCCGGCGCGCTCGATGAAAAGCGGGCGCCGCAGCCGGTGAGCGACGCGGTCTCGGCGTTGGTCAATCTCGGCTATGGGCAGCCGCAGGCCGCCGCCGCCGTGGCAGCGGCGGCGCGCAGCGCCGGCGACGGCGCCGCGGTGGCGACCTTGATCCGGCTCGGCTTGCGGGAGCTTGCCAAGTGAAACGGCCGGCGAAACTCAAGGCGGTGGATCAAGAGCTGATCGCAGCGGCAACGGCGGCGATCAAGCAGCGCTACCGCTACGACTGGCAGGAGGTCGGCGCGGCGTTGCGCACCCGCTCCGGAAAAATTTTCACCGGCGTCAATCTCGACGCCTATCTGGGCCGCATGGCGGTGTGCGCCGAGGCGGTGGCGCTCGGCCGCGCCTTTGTCGACCAGGGCGATGCCGGCATCGACACCATCGTCGCCGTGCGCCATCCCGATCCCGACGAGAAGGATCAGACGATCGCCGTTGTGTCGCCGTGCGGCGCCTGCCGCGAGCTGATCTTCGACTACGATCCGAAGGCGCGCGTCATCGTGCCGAACGGTGAAGCGGCCGCGGCGGTGCCGATCGCCGAGTTATTGCCGAACAAATACCGCCGAGGGCCGGAGCGATGACCACGGCGCCGCAGCGCATGGTGACCTCCGAACGCCGCGACGAAGATGCCGCCGAGGCGAGCTTGCGGCCGCAGCGGCTCACCGAATTCATCGGCCAGAGCCAGGCCTGCGCCAATCTCGGCGTGTTCATCGCCGCCGCGCGCGGGCGCAAGGAAGCGCTCGATCACGTGCTGTTCGTCGGCCCGCCCGGGCTCGGCAAGACCACGCTGGCGCAGATCGTGGCGCGCGAGCTTGCGGTGAATTTCCGCGCCACGTCGGGCCCGGTCATCGCCAAGGCCGGCGATCTTGCCGCGCTCCTGACCAATCTCGAAGAGCGCGACGTGCTGTTCATCGACGAGATTCACCGGCTCAATCCGGCGGTCGAGGAAATCCTCTATCCGGCCATGGAGGATTTTCAGCTCGATCTGATCATCGGCGAGGGCCCGGCGGCGCGCTCGGTCAAGATCGACCTCGCCAGGTTCACGTTGATCGGCGCCACCACGCGCGCCGGGCTGTTGACCAATCCGCTGCGCGACCGCTTCGGCATTCCGATGCGGCTCAATTTTTACTCCGAGGCCGAGCTTGAGCAGATCGTCAATCGCGGCGCCCGCGTGCTCGGCATCGGCGTGACGCCGGACGGCGCCAACGAGATCGCGCGGCGCGCCCGCGGCACCCCGCGCATCGCCGGACGGCTGCTGCGCCGCCTGCGCGACTTCGCCGATGTCTCCGGCGCCGCGGCGATCGATCGCGC